>DYRC01000357.1 GCA_020718925.1 Desulfonema limicola | reverse complement strand
TATATTTACTTCCTTCTGTCTGGCGTACTGTTCTGCCAATAAGATATTTTTTCTGATAATTTCGGATATATCTGTCTGTTCCGGATCATAAGCAAGCGTTCCGCTCTGAGAGCCTGACCACTCCAGCAGATTTCCCACCAGCGCAAATACCTCTTTGGAAGACGTATTTATATCTATAAGAAAATCTTTGATGATTCGCATCTCTAATTTATCAAAGGATTCTATCAGAAATCCGGTAGCGCCGATCAATGCGGAAAACGGTGTTCTCAGATCATGGGCAATGATAGAAAAAAATTTGTCTTTGGTGGCGTTTGCCTCAGACAGCATGGCATTCAATTCCAAAAGCTTTTTTTTCTGATCCTGAATGGTAATTTCTTTTCTGATGCGGGCTAAAACTTCATCATACTGAAACGGTTTGGTAATATAATCCGCCGCACCAAGCTCAAAACCTTTTAACTTCTCTGAAGTTTCCGAAAGCGCGGTCATAAAAATCACCGGAATGTCTTTGGTAACAGGGTTTTCTTTCAGAAGTCTGCACGTCTCAAATCCGTCAATGCCGGGCATTAAGACATCCAGCAGAATAAGATCGGGGATGGCAATCCGGGCATGATTCAACCCTTCCTCGCCGTCTGAGGCAGTTAACACTCTGAAATTCGCTTTTCTGAGCAGATTGAATAAAATGCCCATATTCGTGGGATTATCTTCTATAATCAGAATTGTTGCTTCTGACAATGTTTCAGCGCTCATTGTGAATTATCCATCCTTGTTAAGTGAGAAGTGAGAAGTGTTAAGTGTCAGGGGTTCACAGATGAATATTTCGGCTATTGTGAAACGTTCTTGTAACGGAGAGGTAACACAATTGCTTATAAACATCCGGTTAATCAGGGAAAGTGTCTGGTTCAAACGCTCAAGATCAATCGCCGCATGACCGGGCAGTGAAGAAACCCCTTCAAAATTTAAGGGACAGACATCAATCCGCTGCTTGCCATCCTGAATGAAAAATATCGGAAATCCGTGTGTGCGGCAGATAATCGGGCGGGAATCATAGAGCAGACATGCGCCGTCTTCCAGCAACGGACACGCCCCTTGGGGTAAAGCGGTTCGCGCTTTTTTTCGGATATGATCTGCCGCAGCTTCAGGCAATGCGTTGACAGCAAGCCTCATCACCGCAGCTTCTATCGGAAAAACAGAAATATGACAACAGCACATTGCACAGCCTTTTTTACAGCGGATATGCCCGGAATAGTTTTTCAGAATTTCACGGCATCGTTCGTCTGTTTTGGCAAGAAGATGCTGATAATTATTCAATATCTGAGAAATATCCACAGCTTATCCGGCAGCAATTTCCTCTGCCAAAGCAAAATAGCTTCTTGCGCCGACCGATCCCGGATCATACAGCAGAATAGGCTTTCCGAAGCCGGGCGCTTCCCCAAGCCGCACATTTCTCGGAATCATGGTTTTGAACACCCGCTCCTTGCCTTTGAAGTAATTTTCCGCTTCTTCGGCAACCTGACGGGAAAGATTGGTTCTCTGATCAAACATGGTCAGCAGAATGCCGCAGATTTTCAGTCCCGGATTAAAGGTCTGGCGAATGCGCTCTATGGTCTGCAATAACTGGCTTAATCCTTCAAGCGCGTAAAATTCGCTTTGCAAAGGAATCAGCACCGCATCAGCAACCGTCATGGCATTGACCGTAAGAAGGCTTAACGAGGGCGGGCAGTCAATAATAATATACTCAAACCCATCCCAAACCTGCGATAAAAGACGCTCCATCGCGCCTTCCCGCCCTTCAGAAGACATCATCTCCACTTCAAAGCCGATCAGCTCTATCCGCGATGGCATCATCTTCAGCGCCTCAATATCGGTGTCAAGAATAATGCTTTTTGCATCAATCTCTCCGATTAAGCCGTGATACAGCGTTTTTTTAAGGCTGTTTTTATCAATGCCCAGTCCTGTGGTTGCATTGGCTTGGGAATCACTGTCCACCAGAAGCGTTTTTTTGCCCAGCAGCCCAAGCCCGGCAGCCAGATTCACTGCTGTTGTGGTCTTTCCGACGCCGCCCTTTTGGTTGGCGATACATAATATCTGTGCCATAATTACAATGTCATACCTGAAAGTTAAGGATACGATGAACTTAAAGATGCTATATCACTCCGGCTTGGAAAAAGCAATCTTTTCCAAACCGGAAATTATATCATCAGCGATAAGAAAGGGCAATCAGCCGATAAACGATCATTCCGGCAAGCCACGCCGCATCTTCGGGAGACAAAATACTGCCGACATTTTCTTCAAACAGAATATTGGCTTCCGGCGGAAATTCCTCATCGCCAGCCCACAAAATCAGTCTCAGGGAAACTTTGGGAAACAACTTAAACTCAAAGCCCGCATCTCCGGCATCAATGCGGCTTCCGTTAAGTTTTTCAGCAGATTTAAGCAGACCCGCAACGTTATTTCCGAATACTTTTTTCAAGGGATCAATTGCCCGCTTGACAAACGCGCTGAAATAAAACGATGCGCCCGGTATTTCCCGATACGCAATCCATTTGCCGGTTTCAGGGCGCATATTTCCCTGCATATAATGCAAAATCAGGACTTGCTCCTGAAGCGGAATCAGCTTGTTCGGATCAGCGTCATCTTTGAAATCAAACGCCGGATACGTCAACTGATAAACTCTGTCTAAAAACAAAATTTTGAAAACCGACGGTGCGGCGATTTCAAATCCTGATGTTGCTGCCAATATCTCAAACGGCTGCGATGCCAATATCTCGCCTGCAATTTTTTTTGCGTGAATATAATCATCTATCCGAGCCATAAAAACCTCCTTTTACCCCTCCCCCAGCCCCTCCCCGAAACGGAGAGGGGAGTTCTCCCCCTGCCCTTTCAGGGAAGGGGGGCGGGGGGTTAGGTTCAAAAAATTTGTGAAGCGGTGTTTTGGGAATATTCATCACGTCAAAATGAACTGCCCCAAGAAACAATTGAAATCCCAAAATAACCGGCAATGCTGCCAGCATAACGGTTCCGGTGGTGGCAGGAATTTTCCGCATAATGCTGAAATACCAATGAATCAATCCGAAAATCGTACCGCCGGTGGTCAATACCGCGCCGGAGATGATTTCTACGGAGCAGACATTGAAATCTCTTAAAAAATAATTGTAGTAAATCCGCTTGAAAAACCGGATCAGATGCTTTCGGGGAAATTCTTTTAAAACCCTGATAATATTCAAATTGCTTTTTTCTTCGCCATACACGGCTTCCATCGGAATTTCCCGAACTACGGCTCTGAAGGTATTGAGCCGGAACAGCATATCGCTTTCAAAAAAATAGCGGTTGTCAATTTTATGAAGCGGCAATATTTTCAGGACTGAGCTATGAATCGCCGTATATCCGTTGGTCGGATCCATGATATTCCAATAGCCGCTTGTCAGCTTGCTTAAAAACGACAGCCCGGTATTGCCGATGATTCGGATTCTCGGCATTCCTTCCAGAGATTCCAAAGAATAAAAGCGGTTGCCTTTGGTATAATCCGCGTATCCGTCAATAATCGGCTGAACAAATCGGGGAATCAGCTTGGGATTCATCTGCCCGTCTCCGTCAATTTTAACCACAATATCCGCGTTATCTTCAACTGCCTGACGATAGCCCGACATGGTTGCGCCGCCGACGCCTCTGTTTTCAGGATTATACACCACGCGCACCCGCGGGTCTTGACAATGCGCCTCCACATATTTTCCGCTTTCTTCAGGGCATTTATCATCCACCACATAAATGAGCGACACTTCCGCGCCAATGGATGCTATGACGGACAGAATATGTTTTTTTACGTTATAACAGGGAATTACAACTGCGATAGTCATATTTTTTCACTCTCCGATGCACTGAAAGTTATGCGAAAATCAGGGAATTTGCAACTGAAATATTTTCGTTTTGAAAACACGCCATCTTCTGCAAAAAAAATGTTGACAGAGTTTGAGTTATAAACTATC
>DYRC01000356.1 GCA_020718925.1 Desulfonema limicola | reverse complement strand
CCTGTTTGTCTGAACCGGGATTTTCAGGATTTTATGATTACCAAGATTGAAAAAAATCCCGGCAATCTTTTAATCCTGTGAATCATGGTTCAGGACGTTTTTTTAACGGATTCACGTGTCTATGAAAATTTTATGGCTCTCTGGTATCCTGCGGGGTACTCATAACCAAATCCGAAGGATTGATATTATTATAGAAAAAGCATTTGATACAGTGAAAAATCCCGAAGGGATGACATAAATATTTCACCCCTTCGGGCTTTTCTGATTTTACTACCCCGCAAAATACCAAAGAACCGGGGATTTTTGAATCGCTGATGCTGCTGATTTCTGAATCAGGATTGAAGGATTTCTAACCCCGAAGGGAGGATGTCCTTAAAATTCAAAAACTATCCGATATATCAAATATATTTAAGCCATAATGATTATGATGTCAATCAATAACACATTATTCACATATTTTCCGATATGGTAGGGGTAAGCCCCTGTGCTTACCCCTGCAATATTGCCGAAAAATATATGATCGAGTACTTAACAGATCAGGAAATTTTCCTCCTGTATTGATCGTCCATGCAAGATATACGCTATCTTCTTTATTATAACCATTCAGAATTGCTCTGAAATTTCTTTTCAAAAGAGACTGCTGAAATCCGACTTTAAGAAGATCAGCCCAAAAATTCATGCCATCTATCAGATTGCTTTTTCCGCTGTTATTGGGACCTATGAAAATATTGAGCTTCGGATTAAACATAAGACCATCTTTAAATTGAAGATTCTTATAGTTTTCAATTGCAAATTTTTTCAGCATTGGTCTCTCTTATAATCAGTCATCAGCTTTTATCATCAATCTCTTTGAAAACTTCTTTTGCTGCGAACAACCCGTTCAATGCTGCGGGAAATCCTGCATAAACAGCCATCTGCATCATGATTTCAACAATTTCTTCACGGCTGCATCCGGCATTCAATGCCCATTGAATATGAACTTTCAACTGAGGAGCGGCGTTTCCGAGTGCGGTCAGTGCGGCTACCGTAGCAATCTCCCGCGATTTGAGATCAAGTCCCGGACGGCTTAAAATATCTCCGAACGGAAATTCCACAATATATCGCCCGAAATCAGGCGCAATATCCTTGACGGATTCAAGAATTTTCTCCGCTGCGTTTTTTTCAATCTCTTTGAGCTTTTGCAAGCCCCGCTCATATCTGTCATTTTTCATCTCTGCTCCTTAATGTTAAATATCAAGCGGACTTTTTGCCGTATTTTTTTCTTCTTCGGACAAAAAGCCCTCAAACACATAGACCATGTTGCCTCTTTCCGTCAGATTCAACTGCCCCATGCCTTTGACACAAAGCTCATCCAACGCTGCTTTGGCTTTTTCAATGCTTAAACGGGTTTGAAGAGCGACTTCTGCCGGTGTAATCCGTCCGCCTCCGGCAGCTATCATCTCCAGAATTTTCTGTTCCCGTTCTTCGGCAAGCTTATTTTTCCATTTTCGGGAATTGCTGCGATACATCCATAAACCACCGATAACACCGGATAAAAACAATATAATTCCGATGATCATTGATGAATCCTGTTTTCCTTCAATCATAGAGCCGATGCCGCCCATAACCAGAACAAAACTGATTATCGCAATCCCCATGCCTATCCATGACAAAATCCTGTGCATAATGCCTCCGTTATTTCAATAGTTTGACCATCAGAGGAATCGCCACAAACACGCCTACTGACGTGCCGATATTCGTAAAAGCCACCACAAGAAGAATGCGCGTTACTTTATTGCGCCAAAATCCTTTTATCGAAAGAATATCCTGAGACAGACTTTCAAAATCTTTCACTTTCGGCTTTCTGGAAAAGGCTTCTACCAGCCCTGACACCCAGCCCGCCGCAATCAGGGGATGCAGCGCGGTGAACGGCGCGGCTATCACAGAGGAGAGAATCGTCAGCGGATGTGCCAATGCAATTGCAGCGCCGATGCCTGCCATTCCGCCGCTGGCAATCACCCATGAAAGCATCATATCTTTTCCGATCTCATTTCCGCCCCAGAAAAATCCCAAAATAAACAACAAGATAATACTTGCCGGAAACAGCCATTGCATTGCTTGTCCAAACCTGCCTGCGGGCGGAATTTCTTCCAAAGCGGTGATGTTATCTTCAATATTCAGATATTTTCGGATGCCCGGCACATGTCCCGCGCCGACCACTGCCACGATGTTGCTGCCGGGCGCAGTGCGGATTTTATGTGCCAAATATCTGTCCCGCTCGTCAATCAGAATGGTGCGGATTGCCGGAAAAGACTGCCCTACTTCCGCAAGCATCGCGGCAAGAATATCTTCTTTTTTCATCCGCTCAACATCTTCTTGGGTGATCTCTTCGATTCCGCCGATAACAGACCAGAGCAGTTGAAACAAGACCCGGCATTTATCCCAAAATTTCATGGTGCGCCACGCTCTGGTGAGCGTAATGCGAATATCTCTGTCCGCAAGATGAATTTTTGCGCCGCAGGCTTCGGCAGATTCAATAGCCTGAATCATTTCTGCGCCGGGTCTGACATCAAGTTTTTCGGCAATGCGTTTCTGAAAAGACGCCAGCATCAGATTGGATAATAATACAAGGGCTTTTTTATCTTTGATAACCTTGATTATGTCCATTTCCTGCCAGCGATCTTTTTGCCGGATCGCCTGATAGCGGGATTCGCATAATTCCACGCATACGGTATCCGGTTTTTCCGCTTCAATGACTTCAGCCACCAGCCGCGCACTTTCTTTGGATACATGCGCGGTTCCGACCAGAATAATCTCTTTGTCCTGTGTATAAAGGCGCTCCACATTTTTATCGTCTATGTTCTCAATCACAGATATATCCCTTCAGTTTTGATGATTTAACCATATTACATTTGCCATGACAAGGCAAGAGTATCGGCAATAAAATGCTTATGTGAAGATCGGATTGTTCAGCGAGCTATCAATTCCCATAATTTTCAACTGAGGATATTTTTGCAATTGTTTTCTTGTTTTCTTGACAAAGCGAGCGAATAATATAATGATTATGCCATAATCAATGGTTCGGACAGTTTTTTAAATTTTAATGATTGACAGGAGTTTCTTTTATGAGAGAAAAGGTTGTTCACCGAAACATCACGTTTTATTCATAAGGAAGAAACTCCGTGCCTCTGACAGACACGATTTCGGAAAAAATGTCAGATGTTTTCAGTCCTCAGCGTAAATTCATATCGGCGCTGCTGACAACCGTCATGCTGATGCGCGGTAACGTCAGCTTCAGGAATATGAGTCGTTACAGCACTTTATGTGAAAAAACATTTTCAAGGCAGTTCGGAAATCCCTCTGATTCCGCCGTCTTCAATATGATCGGAACGGAAATGTATGTAACTCCTCAGACATTGATGATTGCCGCGACAGACAGCAGCTTTATCCCGGAAAGCGGCAACGGCACCTGCGGACCCGGCAGATTTTACAACGGCAGCCGTTCTCAGACCGGAAAAGGGCTTGAAATTTCTCAGCCTGCGGTTGCGGTCTGCCGCCATCTGTCCGCTATCCGGCTGCTGACGGATATTGCTGTTGCAATAGCAAACAATCTGACTCTGATTACAGGAAATACAAAGCATCTTGCGAGAATATCAGAACTGAAAATTGATAACTGGCTGTGAAAAGATCGAACACATGATTGACAAACCAAAAAAATCCTTCAATCCTTATAAAATCCTTAAATCCTGATTCAAAAAAGGAGCAAAACACCATGAAACGCTGTAAGCTGTTTATCCTGTGCTGTCTGGTGCTTATTGCTGCTGTCGGAAATGGAAATGCGGAAGAGCCGAGGCTGAAAACCCAAAGAATGGCAAATCAGAGGTGCGCTGGCGGCGTTGGATGATGCTATCCCGAAGGTGTAGGCAAGAGCTTTGGATATATTTGTAGATTTTTTGAGTTTTTATGAACAAATACCATGAAAAATCGCTCAGATTCAGATATTTATTGATAAG
>DYRC01000050.1:15249-17301 GCA_020718925.1 Desulfonema limicola | reverse complement strand
GTGTGAGGGAAAGCTATGGACGCTGATGACGTAAAAAAGAATCATATCGTAGTTCGGGGCATCATCACATTGCTTATTTTTGTCGTGTGGGGTGGCGTCAATCACGCTATTAACGTTGCAGCGCCGATAATTTCCGGCGAAATGGCGGTCAAGCAGTTGGAAAACAGCGACTGGTCTTATGGTTCATCGCAGTTTGTTATGAGATTCTTCACCGGCTCACCTCTGTCAACACTTATTCTGTTGCTTGTTCTTGCGGCAATCTGGTGGAAGCCTCTGAAAAAGGTATTTTTAGCCGCAGCAATTCTGCCCATCCTGATGATGAATACGCCCAACGCAATCGCTTATTATGATACCAAGGATTACCCCGAATATGTTGAGATTCAGCCGAATCAGTCGGCTTTTCTGATTCCGGTTGGCGGCGCAAATCAGGACACCCAGGGGCAGTTCATGTCGGTGGATTATCTGACAAAAAATAAGGTAGCCACTAAGCGGGTGCAGATCCCTCATGCGCTGATCCGCAATCCCGGGTGGAGTTCTGATTATTATGTTCCGGCTGCAAAACTGATCATTCTTGATCGCACCCCTTACAACAGAGAGTGGGTCAATGCTTCTGACAGAGGAACATCTGTTAGGAAAGAGGGATTTCATTTTGAAAGTTCCGACTCCATCAATGTCTCGACCGGTATTGTAACCGCAGCTTATGTCAAGGAGGAAGATGCTGCCAAATTTCTCTATTGGTTCGGCACCAAAGCGGACCCGAATGCAAAATTGAATGATCTGAATGTCAACTTCGCGTCTGTGTCTTACGGACGCAGCTTATCTGATGTGATGGATACCGTTGTTCGCGGCAAAGTTCAGGCGGTTCTTGCACGTGAGTTCGGAAGCCGACCTCTTGACAATGCCATCAGAGAGAAAAGCGCAATAGTTTCTCTTGTTGAGAAAGAAGTTAAAGAATCCTTTATCAATAAAGGCATTACCATTGACTATGTCGGATATGCGGAGGCGTTAAGCTTCAATGAGAGGATTCAGGCTTCGATTGATAAAGTCTTTGTAACCCAGAAAGATGCTCAGGCTGAGGAATCGCTGAAGAAAATGCTGCCGCTCTATCAGCAGCAGGCGGATATTGCCGTCAAAAACGGTATTGCTGCCTCTGCATCCAAGTGGAACGGTCAGATCAATCTGCCCAGCTTTCTGGTCGTTCCGTCTGATTTTTTAAATGCTGTTACCGGCTGGGTAAAGTCTGACGGTAAAACTGATACCGGCATCAAAAAATGATACATCGAAATAACACTTAAACGCGCAGAGATTGGAAATGAAAGAAAAACTGACTGTTCTGATAAATCTTCAGAAAATTGAGACGGAAAAAGATGCGATTCAGAAAGCATTGGTTGTAATTCCTGAGAAATCAGATGCTTTGGATGCTGAAATCGCTGAATTTGAAAAAAAACTGACGGATGAAACGGCTGTTCTGGATGAGGTGAAAAAGAAATACCGCAGCCATGAACTTGAAGTCAGGGAAAATCTTTCCAAAATCGCAAAAAGCAAAGAGCGCCTGAATGCCATCAAAACAAACAAAGAATATCAGGCGATGCTTAAAGAAATCGAAGACATTGAAACAAAGAACGCTGAAATCGAAGATGTCATGATGGGATATTTGGAACAGATAGAAACAAAAGAGAAATACGTTGCGGCGGTCAGAAAAGAAGGATTACAGATCAGAGATCGGATTACAAAGGAAAAAGAGAAGCTCCGCAAAGAACAACTGGAAGGTGGGAAAAAATTATCCAAGTTTGAATCTGAAATCGAATCGCTGTCAAAAAAAGCAGACCCGGGCATGCTGTATAAATACAGAAAGGTCAAGGATCGGGTTTTCGGTGCTGTGATTGTGCCGGTCAGTAATGCGGTCTGCGGCGGATGCAATATGAATATTCCCATGCAGTTGTATAATGAACTGTATCGCTTTGACAGCTTAAGATTTTGTCCGTTCTGCTATCGGATGATTTATGTAGAGGTTGAAAAAGATTGAAATTTTTCTGCGTTCAGAATTTGAAA
>DYRC01000050.1:1826-15149 GCA_020718925.1 Desulfonema limicola | reverse complement strand
ATTGAAGAACTGAAAGTGGAAGTTGGCGGAAAAGAGATTTTAAAAAACGTCAACATGGAGATTCGTAACGGAGAAACCCATATTCTGTTCGGTCCGAACGGATCGGGCAAGACCAGCCTGATGATGACCATCATGGGCTTTTCCGGCTATAAAATTACGCATGGCAAAATCACATTCAAGGGCGAAGACATTACCTACAAGCCGCTGAATGAACGCGCCCGCATGGGTGTAGGCGTTCTGATTCAGAGACCGCCGACCATTCGCGGCTTGAAAACCCGGACGATGGTGAATATCTGCGCCAGAAATCGGGAGCTGAATGTGGATGAATTAGCCGAGCAATTGCGCTGTACCGAATTTTTAGATCGGGATATAAATCATCATTTTTCCGGCGGTGAAATCAAGCGATCCGAGCTGATGCAGCTTACTGCCCAGCAGCCGGATTTGGTATTGCTGGATGAGCCGGAATCCGGTGTTGATCTTGAAAATATTGCGCTGGTGGGAGACGCCATCAACACGCTTCTGCATCGGGGAACGAAATTTCCCAAAGGAAAACGGCATCGGGATATGGGGCTAAACGGGCAGAAATCCGCCTTAGTCATTACTCATACCGGACATATCCTTGATTATATCACCACAGATAAAGGTCAGGTCTTGTATGACGGTGTGATGTGCTGCTCGAAAAACGCCGGAGAAATCCTGAGGTGGATTCGGGAATACGGGTATCAGGAGTGCATAAGATGTTCAAATTAGAAGAAATTAAAGATGTCAATCTTGAAGATTTTCAATCAGATGTTGAAGATCATGACTATATTGAAGACTTATCCCGGATAGAGTCGCATGATGCCCGAAAGTTCATCAATGTCGGCGTGGATACAGCAGAAACCGGGCGTGCCGGGACCTTTATTCAAAAGGATAAATCCGTTGTCCATTGCAGAAGCTGTCAGGCTGGCGTGGAAATGATGAGCATTACCAAGGCTGAACAGAAATATGACTGGCTAAAAGACTATTCATGGAAAAGCGTATCGCCGAATACGGATAAGTTCACCTCTCAGGCAAAAAACAAGACGCATAACGGCTATTTTATCCGGGTGCTGCCGGGCGTCAAAGTGGATCAGCCGCTTCAATCCTGTCTGTATATTGCCAAAGATCGGTTTTCTCAGAATATTCACAATATTGTGATTGCCGAAGAAGGCTCGGAGCTTCATATTATCAACGGTTGTGCCACATCTCCGCATATTGCCTCCGGACTTCATGTCGGCGTTTCTGAATTTTATATCAAAAAAGGCGCGAAACTGACCTTCACCATGATTCACGACTGGGGCGAAAATGTGTATGTGCGCCCCCGCACCGTTACGCATGTTGAAGAAGGCGGGGTGCTGATTTCCAATTATATTTCCTTAAAACCTGTCGGCTCATTGCAGATGTTTCCGACCACTTATCTGGACGGAGAAGGCGCGGTTGCCCGATTCAACAGCATTCTGGTTGCCAGCAAAGGCTCATATCTGGATGTCGGCTCCCGTATTATTTTAAATGCGCCGGGAACCCGTGCAGAAATCATCTCCAGAGGCATTACTTACGGCGGAACGATTATTGCCAGAGGCGATCTGGTGGGAAAAGTCGCGGGTATCAAAGCGCATTTGGAATGCAAAGGCTTGATTTTAAATAATGGTCTGATGAAAGCCATTCCTGAGCTTTCGGGCTTTGTTCCGGGCGTGGAAATGTCCCATGAAGCAGCGGTCGGCAAAATTGATCAAAGAGAAATCGAATATCTCATGGCAAGGGGCTTGGATGAAGAAGAAGCTATTTCAACCATTGTTCGGGGATTTCTCAATGTCAACATCGAAGGGCTTCCGCCGGGACTGCAAGAAAAATTGGACAAAACGATTTCTGAAACCCAAAAGGATATGATGTGATGCTGATGCGATTTTTATCTGCCTTTATCAAAGCCAAGAGAGAGCCTGAGACGGTAGAGACAAGCCGTTCTTATGCAGAGAAAGTGAATATTTTTTCTCAGGAGTATCTCAAGGGCTGTCTGTATATTTCGCAATTCAAGCCGTCTTCTGCGATGTTCACCAAGTATTTCTATTCTGCCATGACGTCTTCTTCACATCTGTTGGAAGACTTTCTGGACTCTCAAGGCGCGAAAAGCAATAAAAATTGGTATCTGTATCGGGAATTATCAGCAGCAGTCCGGCATCTGAGCAGTGCGGGATATTTTCAGAAACATATCTTAAATCGTTTGGAATTTTATAATTTGCCGGAAGACAGAAAGTTCAAAGAAGAAGGGGAAAAGACTATCAGTTTTCTGAATAGCTCTTTGGCGCGGATATCGCGGATCGTTCTTGACGAAGCCAATCGCCTTTCTATTCCTCAGCCTGAAAATCTGTATAAACCTGATGATTTTCCTGATATTGCCACCGGCGACATGCTGCCCTCGGATATTCATGACGGACTCAAACAGGAAGAAAAGAAAAATATCGTCAAAATTGCCACCGACTTTTTGGACATCAATGCCTATTTTGAGGAATTCGGATTGTTTGAACCGTTTGATATGAAAAAAATCCGAAAACTTGTGCCGGAAAAGATTAATGAGGTGGAAATCCGCACTTATGAAATGCGCGTCCATAATCTTCAGTCATATTTTGACACCTATGTTGTTCAGGGAGGCTCAACCGCCAGGAATACCAAGTTCAGACAATTCAGAGGGCTGTTTTCAGTCGTGCTGCATCTGCTTCAGGTGATGGGAAGACTGCTGCATTTTTATGAGCGGCATCTGCATGACGCGGGATACAAAGATATTTACAAAAAAGTCAAAACCCATCTTGCCTTTATGGTGAAAACAGACACGCTCTTGGATCGCACCATCAACTACGCGCTGTATTATGTCTGTTATTTTCTGAACAAAGGCAAGGATTTGGCGCATGAACTCCTGAATGAATCTATTGAGCGGAAAGAAGTTAAGGTCGGGATTCCCAAAGATCGCGGCTTTCATTGCCGCCCCAGCCTGCTGGTCGCTAAAATCGTGAATCACTACGGCGGCGAAGTGGCGCTGGTTATCGGTCCGGATCGCTTTGACGCAAGCAGTGTTTTGGATATGCAATGGGCTGGCGGAAAAATTCAGCAGGAGAAAATCACAGAAGTTGTTTTTGAAGGCGACAACCGCTCGTTAAGAGATATTGAACTGCTTGCGTCTGTGAATTATGCAGAAGACAGAATGGGTAAAGGCATTCCGCTCCCGAAAGAATTGCAGTATCTTCTGAGTAAATAAATGACGTGAGCAAGGCTTTATTTTCCATACCTGCCCGAAATTCAGGTTTACCGTTCCCTGAAACCGCTGACCGCTTTTCTGCTTTCCAAATCAAGCAATTGTTGTTTCATTTCTGTTCCTCCGCCGAATTGTCCGATTCTGCCATCAACTCTGATCACCCGATGACAGGGAATCAGCAGCGGAAACGGATTCTTTGCTACGGAAGTTCCTACAAACCGGCAGGCATTCGGGCGTCCGATTTCTTCAGCAATTGCTTTGTAAGAGCGTGTCTGTCCGTAAGGAATATGTGCCACCCGCATCAGAACCTGCTGCTGAAGTGCGGTAAGAGATTTCATCTCCAGCCATTCCCATGGAATGCCGATAATTTTTCCGTTAAAATAATCGCAGATCACTTCAGCAACAAGGTCTGCGTTGGGATGATACCCTGCTTTTCCCCATTTATGGGCAATCTCGTCAAGGTCTGCACTAGGCAGCAGAATCTCCGTCATCATAAACGGATTGTCCCGATATAAAATCGCCATATCTCCGAATGTCGTAGAAAACATCAGGTGTCTTTTATATGTCAGCGTCAACAATATATGCCTCCAATCGTTTCTTATTTGCATATCGCGCTGAAATCACTTTGTGCCGAACCGACATGCCCGCATCATGCACCGACTCCGGGTCTCCTGAAACCAGCGGATGCCAGTCGCAGAGGTCTTTTCCTTCGGACAACAGCCGATACGCGCAGGTTTTGGGCAGCCAGTAATATTGCTTAATCGTAGCAGGCGTCAATGTCAGACATTTAGGCAGCCGAATATCCCGATTATCATACACGCTGCATCGGCAGGTCTCAACATCCAAAAATTCACAGGACACGCTGGTATAAAATACTTTCCGGGTTCGCTTATCTTCAAATTTTTCCAGACAGCATCTGCCGCATCCGTCACACACCGATTCCCATTCTGAAAGCGTCATTTCAGCAAGGGATTTTGTTTTCCAAAAACTCATACGCTCTCATTAAAAAGGGTTATTCAGAACAATGGTTTCATCTCTTCCCGGTCCCACAGATACAATATGAATCGGCGTCTGAGAAAGTTCTTCAATTCGGATCAGATAATTTCTGACATTCTGCGGCAATGCCTCATAAGTTTTCAACTCGGAAATATCCTGCGACCATCCGGGCAGCGTTTCATAAATCGGTTTGCATTGTGCCAGCACTTTCAGACTGGTGGGAAATACATCTATCCGTTTTCCCTGATATTCGTAAGCAGTGCATATTCTGATTTCATCCAACTCGCCCAGCACATCCAATTTGGTGATGGCAAGACTGGTCAGCCCGTTTAAACGGACGCTGTTTTTAAGCATCACCATATCCAGCCATCCGCATCGGCGTTTTCTGCCGGTCGTGGCACCAAACTCCGCGCCTTTTTTCTGAATTTTATCGCCGATCTCATCAAACAGTTCTGCCGGAAACGGACCTGCGCCGACCCGGGTAGTATATGCCTTGACAATGCCCATCACGCCGTGAATATCTTTGGGACCCACACCGGAGCCGCAACAGGCGTTGCCGGATACCGTATTTGAAGAGGTTACATACGGATAAGTGCCGTGATCAATGTCTAAATGCGTTCCCTGCGCGCCTTCAAACAAGACCTGCTTACCGGCTTTCATGGCATTATCCAGCACCACAGACACATTGCAGACATGGGGCATCAGGCGTTCGGCAAAGGACAGATACTGCTCAATCAGCAAGTCCGCATTCACAGGCTCTGCGCCAAGATATTGTTTCAGATAAAAGTTTTTTTCATCTGAAATTGCCCTGACTTTTTCGGCAAACTCATCCGGATCCGAAAGCTCTGAAAAGCGAATCCCCCGTCTGGCAACTTTATCTTCATAACAGGGTCCGATGCCCCTGCCGGTGGTTCCGATTTTTTTATCGCCGATTCTGAGTTCTCTGGCAATATCTATTGCTTTATGATAAGGCATGATAACATTGGCTCTTTCGCTGATTCTCAGATTGCCTGCCCCGATATAAATTCCTTTTTCCCGCAGATAATTGATTTCTTCAATCAATACATCCGGATCAACGACCATGCCGTTTCCGATCAGACACATTTTCTGCTGCAAAATTCCCGAAGGAATCAGGTGGCTGATGAACTTTTCACCGTTGACGACCATCGTATGCCCTGCATTGTTTCCGCCCTGAAATCGCACCACAATATCCGCATATTCCGCAAGCAAATCAACGATTTTGCCTTTGCCTTCATCTCCCCACTGAGTTCCGATAATTACAATGTTTGACACCTATGTTTTCTCCTTTCACGAAAAAAAGCCTGCATCAGCTCTTTGCATTCTGTTTCATTTATGCCCCGGATAATTTCCAATTGATGATTCAGCTTGGCGTCTCCGGAAAAATCATACACGGATCCCGCAGCTCCCCATTTCGGATCAGACGCTCCGAACACCAGCCGGGACACTCTGGCGTGAATAATCGCGCCCATGCACATCACACAAGGTTCTATTGTAACATAGAGACTGGTGTTTAACAACCTGTAATTTTGAATCTTTATAGCGCCTTCACGCAGGGCTGTTATTTCGGCGTGAGCAGTCGGATCGCAACGGCTGATGGTCTGATTATGACTGGCAGCAAGCACCTGTCCGCTTTGGTCAATCAACACCGCGCCGATAGGTACTTCCTGCGCGGCTTTTCGGGCTTGGCGGATTGCCATCTGCATAAATTCATCATGATCCGGCATGACAGAACGATACAAAACTAAACAGAATTTTGCAGGGTTTTGGCGAGTTCGTCAATCAGGTGCGGCAGCGGCTCCGGCGCAAGCCCCATAATCCGAACATTTTCCTGAGACAGCGGAATAATCAGCTTTTCAGCCGCACAGGATGCCACCGCTTCGGCAATTCCGGGCGTAACTTCACCCATCATGGCGTGAACCATCAGGATTGAGATGGGGCAGATGACAATATCTGCGGTTTTAATCGTCTGAATAATGGCATTTTCGCCTGACGCGCCCTTGTTGGCTTTGGCTTTGAGCATCTGAGCCGTAGCAATGGCATTGGTGCCGAGCGCAACAATTTCAATGCTTTCTTCAAATACATCTTTGAGTTTTTTGATGACCGCGCTGCCGATTCCGCCGCCTTGTCCGTCCACTACACATATTCGTTTCATTCAATTCTCTTCTGAACATCATCGTTAATTCTTCAAGCTCAATATCAAATTCTGAAACAAACGTCAAACGATTAGCGTTTTTTACTTGACCGCTTTCCCTGATTTGCCGTATGTATATTATATTTCAGTTATCAGAACTCATAATTTATGCCGAACAATGTGCCACATCAGGACACAAGGAGGAAACAATGAAAATATGGTCATGGTTCACTAATCTCAAACTCAGGTACAAGCTGATAATATTTGCGCTGATTCTCAGCCTTATTCCTATCGGGGTAATCAGCTATCTGTTGGAAAAAACAGCATCGAAAACGATTATTGAGATGATGAAAATTCGTACTGCTGCAATTTCAAAGGCTCGCGTGGGGCGTCTGACAGACTGGTTTGAAGCCCACGCTGTTGACGCAAAATATCTTGCCATTACCCGCCGTGTGCATGACCATCTGGCAGCATTGAGTCCGTTGTTCAAAGAACTTGGGGAATCCGGCGCAAAAAACGCATTAAGGGAAGGTGCTAAAGATTCTCCGTTTTATGCCGCATATCTGAATGCAGAGCCTACCTATAAAAACGCTGAGATGGCTTGGAAAATCAGGGATATACTTCTGATTGATGCAGATGGCAATATTCTGATAACCGCCGGACGCAGGGCAGATCTGTTCACCAATCTGAATACCGGCTCTTTTGCAAATACTGCTCTTGCAAAGCTTTTCAATAAGATGATGCGTGCGCCTGCCGGCACGGCGGAGTTGAGCGTATTTGAATTTTACTCAGCAACCAATCGCATTGAGGCGTTTGTCGCTTCTCCGATCCTCAGCGAAGGCAGACATGTCGGCGTTCTTGCAATTATGGTTCCGCTTGATGAAATGAATGCGATTTTGCAAGACCGTGAAGGTCTGGGAGAAACCGGAGAATCTGTTTTGGTCAACCTATCTGACTTTCTGATGCGGTCTGATTCCCGTTTTTTCACACAAAGCACCATGCTGAAACAAAAAGTTGATACCTTAGCTACCCGAAACGCCGCCAAGGGAGAAACCGGAGTTGTCATTACTCCGGATTATCAAGGAACAGACAGTATTATTGCTTATCAGCCATTCAAACTGTTAGGGGTAGATGAGGCGGTTACCACTAAATTCAGCCTTGAAGAAGCATTGAAGCCGGTGGTTGAGATGCAGAAAACCGTTGCGTATACCGCGCTGATTATTCTTGTCGGCGTGTTGCTTTTCGCGTTCTTCATGGCAAACGCGCTTGCCAATCCGATCATCCGCATTTCGGGCGTTATCCGAAAAATTGCTGCTGAACGCGATTTTACATTGGAAATTCCTGTGGAAAGTCAGGATGAAACCGGGGCTATGGCAACAGAAGTGAACCGGATGGTTGGGATGCTCAACAACATCTTTGTGGAAGTCGCCGGAGCGTCCGGGAATGTGGATAAAGGTGCGGGTGAAATGTTCCAGCGGGCTTCGGGAAACAAAGCGCGTGCTGAAAACGAAGAAAAGCGAATGTCAGAAATCGGTCAGACGGTTCAGGAAATGGGCGGAACTGCCAACGAAGTTTCTCAGGCATCTGAAGCACAGCGTGAAGCCGCTATCCTTTCGAGCGAGCATATTGAAAAACTGACAGCCATGATGATGGAAATCAAAAGCTCTGCCTCGCGTCAGTTGGATAACGTGAAAGAAGCCACCAGCCGCGTTGTTGCAATGGGTGAAACCGGTGCGCTGGTTGTGGCAACTGCCGGAAAACAGGGCGAAGCTGTGGCAAGAGTAACGGCTGCGATAAATGAGATTGCCCGCGCAGTGGATGAAATGACCAATGTTGCAAGCCGTTCTACGGACATCGGTCGTCAGGTGCTTCAGGCTGCGGAACAAGGTGCTCATTCGGTCAACGCCACTGTTGCCGGTATGCACTCCATTGCTGAATCTTCAGATCAGATTTCTGAAATCATATCGGTTATTACAGAAATTGCAGAACAGACCAACCTTCTTGCCTTGAATGCGGCGATTGAAGCGGCTCGTGCCGGGGCGCACGGCAAAGGCTTTGCGGTAGTTGCAGATGAAGTCGGTAAGCTGGCGCAGCGGTCTTCGGAAGCTGCCAAAGAAATCACATCGTTGATCAAAGACTCCACAGCCCGTGTAAGAGAAGGAACAGCCCTTACGGATCAATCTCAGGTAGCCCTGAAAAAGATTGCCGAAGGCGGCGAGAACAACATGAAAGCCATTGAGGATATTTCCCGAAGCGCTGCGGTTCTTGCTTCTGAAACCAGTCAGGTAAACAGCATGATGGATGAATTGAACGCCTTGGCACAGCAGATTGCCTCCAATGCAGGTCAGCAGGGATCGCGCCGCGAAGCTGCTCAGAAAGCCTTGTCCGAACTGATGGACAGCTCCAACACCATTGCCCGTCTGACAGATAATGCTGACAAGGCATCAAGCAGTATTCAGGAAGAAATGGGCGGAGTTGCCAAACGTACCGAATACATGAAAGACTTAACCGGAATGCAGGCGGTTCGTTCAAGACGGCTCATCGAAATTACCGAAATGTCGCTGCAAGCTGCGCGGCAGACCGTTGATGGCGCAGGCAAAGTCGTTGAAATTACCGGAGACTTAAAAACGCTGTCCCAAACCCTGACGGAACAGGTGCAGCAGTTCAAGCTGAGAGGACTTCAGCAGCAGCAAAAAGGCACAGGACGATCAACCGGAACATGGCTGGCATAGGAGACATCGGATATGAGCGAGACCTCTTATGTGAACAGACGAACTGATCAGGCTGACAAAGATCAGATCATGCAGTTGGTCGGTTTTACTCTGGGCAGAGAGCAGTTCGGCGTGGATATTCTCATGGTACAGGAAATTATCCGCTCTGTGATGATTACCTCTGTTCCCAATTCGCCGGATTTTATTGAGGGCGTTATCAACTTGCGCGGAAGCATTATTCCGGTCATTGATCTGAGAAAGCGACTCAGGCTTAAAACCCGCGTAGAACAAACGCCGGGGGCGACATGGATTCTGATTATCAATGTGGATGATCGGGTAACGGGCTTTATTGTGGATTCAGTCACCAAGGTATTGAAAATAAATGCCAATACCATAGAACCGCCGCCGGACATTGTGGTGGCAGGGCTTGAAAGCCAGTATATCCGAGGCGTATGCGATATTGATAACCGGCTTCTGATTCTGCTGGATTTCAGTCGGATTCTGCAATTGAAAGAAATCCGAAAACTCAAAGAACTTGATCCGGAAACCGAAAGGCGTGGCTGATGGGCAAGCGCGTATTGATTGTGGATGATTCTTCGATTATGCGGAAAATGGTCAGAAAAACCCTTGAATCCCAAGCAATGACAGTGGTCGGGGAAGCCAAAAGCGGCAGGGAAGCGATAGAACTTTATCAAAGCTTGAAGCCGGATGCGGTTACCATGGACATCACCATGAGAGAAATGGACGGATTTACCGCCGCCAAAGAGATTTTAGCCATTGACCCGAAAGCGAAAATTGTTTTTCTTTCCAATCTGGATGAGGATAAATACAGCGAGGACGCAAAACAACTGGGCGCGATAGGATATGTCAATAAGCATCGATCTGCGGAGATTCTTACTCTGATTGAAAAAGGCTAAAAGAAGTGAGAAGTGAGAAGTGAGAAGTGAGAAATTCTCAGGTCTTCGCAGACAGGTATGGATATATTTTCTGCCCGCAATGTGCGTGATTCTGGCTGCCGGGGCGTATCTGATATATGAAGCGGAAAACGACTATCTGCAATATCGGGCAGCAGCCGCGATGTTTTTTGCTGTTGTGTCGCTGTTGGCGATTCCGTTTCTGTTTATCCGCAATATCGTAGCGCCGCTGGAAGAGTTGCTGAGTGTATCCCGTAAGATTACAGAAGGCTATCTGAAAGAGACTGTTCCGATACGAAACAAAGATGAAATCGGAAAGATCGGAGAACAGATTAATGCGCTTTCAGTGAATCTTCAGGAAATTCTGCTCCATGTCTGGAATCACAGCAGGGATTCTGCCGATATTCTGAAGCGGATTTCCTACGGAGGTATTCCTTCAGATATGGCAAGCGATATAGCCGCAGTCCGGCAGAGTATGGAAGATATGCAGAGCATGGTAAAAACCTTTGAATATTATGATATTCGGATGGATGAAGACAGGCTGATGGCTGAAGAAGACCCGAACAGAAGAGAAAAGGAGAAAATATCATGACAGATCTGTCGCTGCTTCAGGATTTTATTGCTGAAACCGGAGAGCATCTTCAGGAGATGGAAAGCAATCTGCTCCAACTTGAAGCGAACCCCGATAAGGATATTCTCAATGATATTTTCCGGTCTGCACATACCATCAAAGGCTCTTCGGAATATCTGGGATTAGAAAAGATTGCGGGGCTTTCGCATAAGCTTGAAAATCTGTTGGAAATCCTGCGGCACGGAGATCGCCTTCATCCGCCGAACAGAGACATCGTTGATGTGCTGATTCTGGCACGGGATCGGATTGCATCTTTGGCTTATGAATTGGAACAGTTTCAGGTGGAAAAATCAGACGTGGCAGATATTATTGCGCGTATTGATCAGCTTTCCGGAACCCCTCCCCCTGCCCCCTCCCCGAAACGGAGAGGGGAGACTGAATCAGACGAACTTCTCATATTGTCAGAATCGGTATCAGATATTTTGGGAGAAGACGAGTCTTCATCTGCATCCGATGCACAGGAAGATATTGATGATGAGAATTATGAGGAAGATTATGATGATGAATTATTTGAGATATTTATTCAGCATCTTAAAGATAATCTTTCTCAAATCAGAACTGTTGTCCGGGATATTCAGACCGGAAATCCTGTGCCTGCGCTTCTTGTCAAAGCCCTTGAAATTGTAAAAAGCCTTTATTCATCGGCAAATTATATGGATTACAAATCGCTGATCCGGGTGTATCAGAAATGGATCGAGCGCATTGAATCTTTTCAGACAAAGACGCCGGCAGACCTTCCCTCAACCCATCCGATCAGAGCGGACATCAAAGCCCTTCTGGAAGAATACAGCGATAAGATAATGGGGCGTTTTCCCAAATTCAAAGATACGCCTGACCATCAGGCTGTGGCTGTTTTTCCTAAAGCGGAAGAAAAAGAAGAAGACCTGCTTTCCATTGATGTTTCGGGAATTGACGAGGATGATGAGGATAATGATGATGGTGATGAAGGGATTCTTGAACCGGACTTATCGGACATACGAGAAGAGCCGTCCGTAGTCAGCCTTTCCACCGAAGAATCCGAAGAAGAAGGTGGGATTCTTGAGATTTCCGAAGAGTCTGTCTTAGAACCTGCGGAAGAAATCACCCACCTGCCTATTCTCAAGAGGGAAACGGATCCGATTCGCTCAGAATCCTTAACAGCTTCTGATTACAGAGGATTATTTGATGAATTGGAAGGAACTTTCGGCGCGGTAGCTGCTGAAGAAGTACCTGAAGAAAATCAGGAAGAGATTGAATTGGCATTGGCTTCGGCAAACCCTGCGGCGTCTGAAAAACTTCCCCCGGAAGCAGAACCGATTCGCATTGAAGAAAAGGCTCTGAGCGAATCATCGCTGAAAGATACGGAGATAGAGCCGCCGGTTCACGAAGGTCCCGAACTCAGATATACCCCGCAGCCGGATCGATTGGCAAAACAAAGTCTGAGAGTGGACACGGCTAAAATTGACGCGCTGATGAATCAGGTCGGGGAGCTTGTCGTCAGCCGTGCATGGTTTTCTCAGTTGTTCAATGAAATGAGAGAACTTCAGCAGCATCTTCATGAGCATGTCAAACTAGACCAGCGTGAAATGAAGCCGGTCAAGGCGTTGACCTTCCGATTGAGCGAGGCTACGGTGGCTTTGGGCAGAGTTGCCAACGAGCTTCAGGAAGGCGTGATGAAGGTCAGGATGCTGCCGATTGCCCAATTGTTCAGCCGCTATCCCCGTTTAGTCAGAGACCTGATTCACGGCACAGATAAGAAGGTGAATCTGGAGATTGTCGGCGAAGAGACCGAATTGGATAAGATGGTGATTGAAGAGATTTCCGATCCGCTGATTCATATTATCCGTAACGCCGTAGATCACGGGTGCGAAACCGTTGAGGAAAGACGCCGCGCAGGCAAGCCCGAAGAAGCCCGAATCAGACTTGAATCTTACCATGAAAGCAATCATGTGGTGATTGAGGTTTCAGATGACGGACGCGGCATTGATCCTGCGCTTGTCAAAGCCAAAGCCATTGAAAAGAATTTCTTCGCGTCCGAAGAACTGGATCGGATGTCTGCCAAAGAAATTATCAATATTATTATGATGCCGGGCTTTTCCACGGCGGATCAGGTCAGCAAAACCTCCGGCCGGGGTGTGGGTATGGATGTTGTCAAAAAGAACGTGGAAAAAATGAGCGGAACCATTGAAATCGAATCCTCGCCCAACGTCGGAACCCGGCTTCGCATCAAGATTCCTCTGACGCTTGCCATTATTCAGGCGCTCTTAGTCAGGGTCGGGGGCGATATTTTCACGATTCCGCTGGCTGCGGTGGAAGAAACGCTCAGAGTCTTTGAAGACAATATTACGACCATTGAGGGCGCGGAAGTGATTCATCTCAGAGACAGCACCTTATCGCTGCTGCGATTGTCTGAAATTTTCAGTATCGAATCCAAAGCGCGCGATATCGGCAAATCCTTTGTGGTGGTGGTTAATACCGGAATGCGGCGGGCAGGGCTGGTGGTGGATGCGCTGATCGGTCAGGAAGAAGCAGTGATTAAGCCGTTGGTGGATTACTTGCAGGAAAGCAGCGGATTTTCCGGCGCAACGATTCTGGGAGACGGGCGGATTTCTCTGATTCTGGACGTATATGAACTGATCAGTATGTCTATCGGGCGACAGACAAAACGGAATAAA
>DYRC01000050.1:0-1726 GCA_020718925.1 Desulfonema limicola | reverse complement strand
AAAAAAGCAGATTCTTCTTGTTGACGATGAGCCTTGTATCTTGGATATGATGGTTTGGTATCTGGCTGCGGATAAAGAACTTTATGGGATTTTCCGGGCAGGCAGCGCGGAAGAGGCTATGGAAATCATAGACCGCGAGCAGATATTTCTGGTGGTGGCTGACGTCAATATGCCCGGAATGTCAGGGCTTGATCTTCTTTCCGCCATTCGGAGCCGGTATCCTCATATCAAAGTGATTCTGATGACCGGAGATAAGGGCGCGGAGGTACGTGAGGGGGTTCAGAAGAGCGGCTGTCTTTATTTTCTTGAAAAGCCCTTGGAGATGAAAGCTTTGCGCCGGATGATCGCTGAAGAAATCCGTAAAAAAGACGAGGGTTTTCATGGTACGCTGAAAAATATCCAACTCAATGATCTGATTCAGTTATGCTGTCAGGCGGCTATCAATACGGCAATTCGCGTCAGCAAGGGTGAAAAAGAAGGAATGATTTTCATCAGAGATGGTGAAATTGCTCATGCGGTCTGCGCGGATCATGTCGGCGAAACTGCGTTCTATGAAATACTATGCTGGAAAAGCGGCAGATTTGAGACTCTGGGAGAAATTTTTATTCCTGATACCAGCATTTCCAAAAACTGGCATCATCTGCTGATGGATGCGGCGCGGTGTATGGATGAAATCAGTGACCTAACCCCCCAGCCCCCTTCCCTGAAAGGGAATGGGGGGGCTCCCCTCTCCGCTTCGGGGAAGGGGGAGGGGTTAATCCGGGTGCTGATTGCCGACGATTCATCCATGATGTGCAAAGTGCTGACCGAAATCCTTGCCTCAGATAAAGATATTGAAGTGGTCGGAACGGCAAAAAACGGCGAAGAAGCCATTAAAAAAATCGAAGAACTCAGTCCGGGACTGATTACGCTGGATGTCAATATGCCGGTCATGGACGGCGTTACCGCATTAAAGCATATTATGATTAAAAAACCGCGTCCGGTGGTGGTGTTGAGCAGTGCAACGGAGGTAAGCCAGATTAATGCGGCGGATTTTCTTCGGCTGGGGGCAGTGGATTTTCTGCATAAGCCGATCCGAAGCAAAGATATGGATATTCAACGCCGTCAGATTATTCAAAGGGTCAGACTGGCTGCAACCGCCAAAATGGATAATTTCAGACGGATGAAAGACCCCAAAATACTGCCGGACAAAAATCAGACTGTTTCAGGCAGTCAGCTTTGCAAATCCCTTATCATCATCAATTCGGGTCCCGGAGGCTATTCCGAATTGCTGGAGTTGATTTGCAGTGCAAAAAATGATGCACAAACCTGTATCGTGGCGTTTCAGACCATGCCGAGCGAATCTGCGGTTTCTTTAGCCGAATATCTGAATTCTAGAACCCGGCTGCATGTGCTGCCGCTTCAGCAGGACAGCCCTTTTTATGGCGGATGCTGTTATGTAAGCGGGCATGATATTGAAGAAAATGCGTTTGATGCGATGATCAGTTCTCTTGCGGATTCTTTTTCAGAGGAAATCATGGTTGTGCTGCTGTCCGGGGCAGTGGTTGGGAATACGGATAGCATTCGCCGAATCCGGGCAAAAGGTGCGAAAATCATTGTGCAGAAATTGTCATCATGTATGGTGTCCGAGCCTTTGGAAAGCATTGTCAGAGATGAACTGGCAGATACGGAAGCTGTAACTTCGGAGATTGCCGCAATGATTCTCAGGAAAATGGGGCATAAATAA
>DYRC01000355.1 GCA_020718925.1 Desulfonema limicola | reverse complement strand
ACCTTATCCGGAAGCGCAGTTACGGAATGTCCGAATAAAACTCATACCGATCATAGAAAAGAACCTGATTCTTTATTATCGCTCAGCTTTCAGTCATCTGAAAAATCCCAATTTATGAGCTTTTAAGGTATAATACTGAATTCGGAAATACTTAAAGAATTGCTGAAACGCAGAATTCAGTTCCGTTACAACTGACCCTGAAGGAGACTCTCCGCTCCGAAATACGGGGATAATCTTCTCACATTTTTTTAAAGATAGGAGAAAAGCAGAAACAGAAAAACAGTCGGAGGCTGAAATCCCGTTCAGATAATCAGATCGGGAAACAGGAGAGGTGTTTCTCTGTAAAAATTGTTCCTCTTTTTGTCAGTTACGTTTATTTTCATTCTGAATCACTGAAACAAGGCGATCCGGTTGACATCTCTGATGTAGCTCTGATTAAAAAATTGCGTGTGTCCTCCGAATGGCTCAGATGGATGGCTGTTCAATTATCGGAAAAGCGGGGTATAAATATAAAACCCCCTGATTGGCTATCATCTTATTCAGTGAAAAGTGTTGACGCATCTGCTGTTCCGGAACCCGGTCAGACAGGAACCGATTGGCGGCTTCATTATCCATTGGGATTATTCGGTCCGATAGCAGATCGGTTTATCATTTCACGACAGGATGTCGGAGAAAGTTTTACAGATTTCGAAGTTTATCCCGGTGATCTTTATATCGGTGACAGAGCTTACGGCCGATTGAAAGGACTGAGATATGTAACAGAAGAAGGAGGTGACTTTACAGCCATGTTGGAAAACAACTCTTTCAGGATTCCGGATGTTCATTATAAAGAACTCGGTTTATCAGGTATGTTGAAGACTCTGAAAATCGGGGAGACAGAGGATTCTCCGATTTTTACCGATGTTACAAAAACATCGGCATTCGGAATGGGATTATGTGCGGTTCGGAAAAGCGGTGAAGAAGCAGAGATATCTGTTAAAAAGGCACTTCGGGACTGCAGAAAAAAACAGAGAAAAATAAATCCTGAAACAATTGAGCTTCATCGTTATATTATTCCGGTCACATCACTGCCTGCAACTGTCACGGCGGAAGAAATCCCTGACCTTTATCGGATCGGAAGGCAAATAGAAATTGCCTTCGGACGACTGAAAAGTATGATGGGATCGGGGCATCTCCCGAAAAAGGATGAAGCCTCTGCCCGGGCATGGCTGCACGGGAAGATATTCGTAGCTTTGCCTGTACAGGCGGTCATAGATGAGTGCCGCTTTTTTTCCCGGGGATATCCGTTATAACCACGCGGATGACGACTTCTGTTTATGGAGGAAAACTTCATTCGCTTTTCATCTGATAAATCTGCCACTGTCCTCAGAAGAGTGCGTTAATGACTGGAAACAGATTTCAAAAGATTCGGCAGATCCTCCGAGAAAAAGAAAGCGACAAATCAGCTCGGCATTTTATTAAGTTAGCGCATATGGGGCAGGGGGGTTAGGTAAGGAGACCGACATGGAAAATCTGAATCAGATAGTTCATACGATTGCAATGTCTATGGGGCTTGCATGGGCAAGCGGCATTAACCTGTATGCGGCAATGCTCGTGCTGGGGCTGTTGGGTGCAAGCGGAAATATTCTGCTTCCGTCTGCGCTGCTTCCTCTGGCTCATCCGCTGGTCATCACGGCATCCGGCATCATGTATTTTGTCGAATTTTTTGCAGACAAAATGCCGGGGGTTGATAGCGGCTGGGATACGCTGCATACCTTTATCCGCATTCCTGCCGGGGCAATCCTTGCCGCAAGTGCGGTAGGCGATATGGATCCCGCGTTGGCAGTGGCGGCGGGCATTATGGGCGGAACTCTGAGCGCGGGAAGTCATGCGCTGAAAGCCGGATCGCGGCTAATTATCAACACTTCGCCCGAACCGTTTTCAAACTGGGCAGCATCCATCGGAGAAGATGTGGCGGTTGTTGCCGGATTATGGACTGCCTTGCAATATCCATTTGTGTTTATTATATTTCTGATTTTATTCATTCTGCTGCTGATTTGGGCTTTGCCTAAAATGTGGTATATGATAAAAACATTGTTTCAGCGCATTGCTGATTTATTCAGGAGTAAAAAAGGAGAGAGTGCGTGAAAATCGTTGCATATTTTGTTATTTTTTTGGGGTGCGTTTCAGGAATTGCGATGGCAGAAATTCCCATAAGCAATGCCACGAAAGAGTGTGTTGACTGTCATTCGTCGTTTCATCCCGGTATTGTGGAAGATTGGAAAAACAGCCGTCATACCTTGTTCAGTCCGGGTACATCCATGAAAAATAAAGGCGCGGCTCGCAAAATTTCTGCTGTGTCCGTTCCGAATAATCTGGCAAATACCGCCGTAGGATGCGCGGAATGTCATACGCTCAACGCCGAATCTCATGCAGATACCTTCAATCATAACGGTTACAAGGTTCATGTCGTGGTTACGCCCAAAGACTGCTCTACCTGTCATACCGAAGAATCGGCGCAATTTGAGCAGAATCTCATGTCCCGCGCTTACGGCAATCTTGCTTCAAACAATGTTTATCAAGACCTTCAGCGCGGCGTTCTGGGCGAGATGGTCAGAAAAGATAACAAAATTCTGTATTATCCGCCCAATGAATCCACTGCCGGAGAAAGCTGTTATTATTGTCATGGCACAAAAATAGAGGTCAAAGGGTTGCAGAAACGGGAAACGCTGGTTGGGACAATGGAATTTCCCAAACTTAGCGGGTGGCCCAACGGCGGTGTGGGGCGAATCAACCCTGACGGAAGCAAAGGCTCCTGCTCCGCATGTCATACCCGGCATAGTTTTTCAATTGAGATGGCGCGAAAACCGCATACCTGCAAAGAATGTCATACAGGTCCCGATGTTCCATCCTACAAAGTGTATTCTGCAAGCAAGCATGGCACAATATACGACACCATGAACAGCGAATGGGATTTCAGAACAGTCCCTTGGACAATCGGTAAGGATTTTGCTGCTCCGACCTGTGCGGCGTGTCATGTCAGCCTTTTGACCAATCCGGAAGGCGATGTGGTTGCCAAAAGAACGCACCGCATGAATGACCGCCTGTCTTGGCGCATTTTCGGGCTGTTTTACGCTCATCCGCGTCCCAAATCGCCGGATACCAGCATTATCCGCAATAAAGACGGGCTGCCATTGCCTACGGATTTTGACGGAGGATTTGCCTCTGAATTTCTGATTACTGAAAATGAGCAGAAAGCCCGCGCCCAGACCATGCAGGCAATCTGTCTGAGTTGTCATGCCAAAGCGTGGGTGGATGGGCATCGTCAGCGATATGAAAACACCATCAGACAAAGCAATGCCTCAATTGCCGTAGCAACCGGCATGATGAATGATATTTGGAAAAAAGGCTTTGCCAAAGGAATCAGGCAGGGCGAGAGCATGTTTGATGAGGCGATTGAGCGGAAATGGTGCGATACATGGCTGTTTTACGGCAACACCATCCGATTTGCGTCTGCGATGTCCGGCGGCGGAGATTACGGTGTATTTGCCGATGGTCGGTATCAGTTGACTCAGAGCATTGCCGAAATGCAGGATTGGCTGAATCTGCGCCTGCAATTGTTTTCCGGACGGGAAGCAGTTAACGACAATGGAAAATTTAAAATGCAAAGTGCAAAATGATTACTCTGCTATTATAGCGTTTCCCCCTGAATTTTTTTGAATCAGAGGGAAACGTTATAGTATGGGGATTTCCAAAAAAGATTGAAATTTTACGATATAATACTGATTTGCTATCAAAGAATGATAAACCCCCAACCCCTCCCCCCGAAACGGAGAGGGGGAGTACTGATGAGTCTCCCCCTTCCCTTTCAGGGAAGGGGACCGGGGGGTTAGGTGGGGTTGAAAGCGATTTGGTATAAATCAGAATATGCCGGATATAAAAAAAAATCAGTGATGTCCGGTTAGGTTTTTGCATAACAAGTTTTAATATTTTATGAGTTACGCAGTTGAAATCCGAAG
>DYRC01000354.1 GCA_020718925.1 Desulfonema limicola | reverse complement strand
ACGCAGATTGCCACCAAAACCGACATGGATGCAGACCTTGTGCCGGGCATGGTTACAGTCCTGAAAGGAAAAGACCTTGAAGATCAGGGATTCAGAACCGTCGGCGAAGCGATGATGCTTGTTCCGGGAGTGGATATGAATCAGAGCATGAATGGCGCGGCAACCACCATCATGCGGGGAATTAGCGCAGGCTCCAAAGTCAAAATGCTGTTAAACGGCGTTCCGGTCAACAATACAATGGAGGGATTAGGCGAAGCGGTATTTTCTATACCTACAGAGCAGGTGGAACGGATAGAAGTTATACGCGGACCCGGTTCAGGATTGTACGGCGAATGGGCATATCTGGGCGTTATCAATGTGATGACCTATCAGAAAGGCAGCCGGGTTTTCGGGCGCGTGGGAAGCTATGATTTCCATAGCGGCGGCATCCGAACATCTTATGAATCCCAAGATAAAAACTTCAAAGCCAATCTCAATATTGCGGGATGGGAAAGAGATCGCACAGATGTCGAATCCGGTCCGGATATGCTCGGACAAACCGCAAAAATTGATAACGCTGTAAAGTCTCCGACAGCCATATTGTCTTTGGATTACAAGAAGCTATCACTTACAGGACAATGGCTGGAAAGCAGACAGGGAGGAAATTTCGGACTGACCGGCGCGATTCCTCCGGCAGACGAGCAGAATAAGTACTCGAATCAGCATAAAATGATCGAAGCCCGCTTCAGTCCTGATATTTCAAAAAATCTGAGATCGGAGATCAAGTTCGGGTGGCATGAATACATTTGGGATTCCGGAGATGTATGGCTTCTTCCGGCAGGTATCATCACGCCTTATGACTCAAGAGGCGCGTCTTACTATAAAGAGCAGGCGATTTATGGCGGCGTTATGCTTCACTTCACCGGGTGGCAGAAGCAGCACTGGCTGATAGGCTTGGATTATGAAAAAACCGGGATGGAGGATGTCTGGCACGCAATCAACTATGATCCGTCAACCTATGAGCCTGCGCCGTTTCAGAGATATACAGGCGAAAAGAATTGGCTTGCTGAAGATAAGAGCCGCAAAGTTCTGGGGCTGCTGTTACAGGATCAGATTGATATTACAGAGCGGATGGCGGTGACTGCCGGGCTGCGATATGACCGATATGAAGATGAAGACAACTCCTATTCACGGGTTACGCCCAGAATTGCAGGGGTTTTCCGGGCAACAGACAGCCATATCTTCAAAATTCAGTATGCCGAATCCTTCAGACCGCCTTCATTCACGGAAATATACAGCCGAAGCAATGACGTCATAAAAGGAAATTCCGAATTGGATTTTGAAAGCATAAAGACGTATGAGGCGGAATATGTTTACAGAAGCAGACGCTTTATCGGAAAATTCACGCTGTTTTATTCTGAAATGGATAATCTGATATACAGCGTGAAAAAAAGAGCTGTCAACCTCGGCAGTGCAACAAGCAAAGGCACGGAAGCCGAAATAAACTGGAAAATCATTGATGCTCTGACAATCAACGCCAATCTGTCATACTCTTATGATGAAGATGAGATTACCGGCACGGATTTTAAAAATTCTCCGAAATGGCTGTCGAATACCGCTCTGATTTGGCACCCAAAACCGATTGGACTGCGGCGTTGAATTATCGTCATGTTGACAAGCGCAATCGCGGACCCAATGACCCTCGTGAACCGCTTGACGGTTATGACACGCTGAACCTCACTCTGAGCAGAAAGAATCTGTTTTACAAAGGTATGACGCTTCGCAGCGGCGTAAAAAACCTCTTTGATGCAGATGTCCGCTATCCGGCGAATTATGCTGAATATAAAGAAGATTTTCCCCAGACCGGACGGGAGTGGTGGGTGCAGTTGTCTTATGAGTTCTGAATCAGGATTGAAAGATGATGACGGATTGAAGAATTGTGAAAGATTGCACTATCCTTCAATCCTTATAAAATCCTTTCATCCTGATTCAAAAAAAGGAGCAAAACCATGAAACGCAGCATTATCAGCATCATCGTATTTGCGCTTCTTCTTGTCAACGCGGGTTATGCCCGCTGTGAAGAAGCATCTGTAAAAACCAAATTAGCCGAAGAGTTCAAGTGGCTTAGGGAAGAGACAATGGTATTCACGCAGATTGCCACCAAAACCGACATGGATGCCGACCTTGTTCCGGGCATGGTTACAATTCTGAAAGGAAAAAACCTTGAAGATCAGGGATTTCGGACTGTGGGCGAAGCGATGGTGCTTGTGCCGGGAGTTGATTTAAATTCAGCTATGAGCGGTTCGACATCAGCCATTATGCGGGGAATCACCTCAAGCGCTAAAGTCAAAACGCTGTTAAACGGCGTTCCGATGAACAGTACGATGGAAGGAATCGGAGGAATATTTGAAATTCCTATTGAACAGGTGGAACGGATAGAGGTTATCCGGGGACCCGGTTCGGGATTGTACGGAGAATGGGCATACATGGGCGTTATCAACGTGATGACCTATCAGAAAGGAAACCGCGTTTTCGGGCGTGCGGGAAGTTATGATTATTACAGCGGCGGTGTCCGCGCATCTTATGAATCTCAGGACAAAACCCTTAAAACCAGTCTCAATATTGCCGGATGGGAAAGAGACGCCACGGATGTCGAATCAGGTCCCGATATGTTTGGCAAACAAGGAGATGTCAACGATTCGATCAAATCTCCCACAGCTATATTGTCTTTGGATTACAAGAAATTATCTCTGACAGGGCAATGGACGGAAGATCGGCGTGGAAATTATTTCGGGCTGACCGGTGCGCTTCCTCCGGCAGATGAGCAGAATCAGCATTCAAACACATACAAAATGCTTGAAGCACGCTTCAGCCCTGATATTTCACAGCATCTGAGTTCGGAGATAAAGTTCGGATGGCGGGAATATATCTGGGATTCGGGCGATTTCTGGCTTTATCCGGCGGGTATCATCACACCGGACGCTTCAATAGGCGCGTCTCATTATGAAGAACGGGCTTTATACGGAGGCATATTTTTTCATTGGACCGGCTGGCAGAAGCAGCATTGGCTGATCGGTACGGAATATCAGGATACTCAGATGGGAGATATATGGATGAAAGTCAACTATGATCCCATCACTTATGAATCTGTGCCATATCAGACCTTCACCGGCAGCAAAAACTGGATGTCTGAAGATAACAGCCGCAAAGTTTTGGGGCTGCTTCTGCAAGATCAGATTGATATTACCGAGCGAGTGGCGGTTACTGCCGGGCTGAGATATGACCGATATGAGGATGGGGAACGTTCCTATTCGCGGGTTACGCCCAGAATCTCAGGCGTTTTTCGGGCAACAGACAGTCATATCTTCAAACTTCAGTATGCCGAATCCTTCAGACCCCCGTCTTTTTCGGAAATGTACAGCAAAAACAATCCTGCGATGCTGGGAAATCCCGAACTGGATTTTGAGAGCGTAAAGACGTATGAGGCGCAATATATTTACAGCGCCAAATCGTTTATCGGAAAGCTCTCTGTATTTTATTCGGAAATGGATAAACTCATTTACACGGTCAAAAAATTATATTCCAACTTCGGCAGCGCAACAAGCAGAGGTTTGGAATTAGAGACAAACTGGAGAATCATAGACACGCTGACCGTCAATGCTAACCTGTCATACATAGATACCGAAGATGAGCTTACCGGCTCTGACTTTAAAAATTCTCCGAGCTGGCTGTCCAATGCCGGGCTGATTTGGCAGCCCAAAACAGATTGTACTGCGGCGCTGAATTATCGTCATGTTGACAAGCGCAATCGGGGCGCGAAAGATCCCCGCCTAGAATCTTTGGATGGCTATGACACGCTGAACCTCACGTTGAGCAGAAAGAACTTGTATTACAAAGGCTTAACGCTCCGCAGCGGCGTAAAAAATCTCTTTGATGCAGATATTCGGTATCCGGCTAACTATGGCGAATATAAAGAAGATTATCCGCAAACCGGAAGGGAATGGTGGGTGCAGGTTTCTTATGAGTTCTGA
>DYRC01000049.1:9924-17396 GCA_020718925.1 Desulfonema limicola | reverse complement strand
CGATTTCTGTATCATGCTCTCCGAATTTTTCAGTCAGTTCTGCTAAGATTCCCTTTGCTTCACTGAATTTTGCATCATCTATCAGGCGATACAGTTGACTAAGCTTATCTTTATACTCTTTGGGTCTTTCTTCCACACCCAGAAGTTCATACAACACTGAGTTACTGTCTCTGCCTTTGGTATGCGGCGTTTTTTCAACAATTTTAAAATCTTCTAAGATAAAAACTTCTTCTTTTTCAACATTGCTCAGAACCTGCGGCGAATGTGTGGTAACAATAAATTGGATATTCGGGAATGTATGTAAAAGACTTGGAATAATTTGCCTTTGCCATTGGGGATGAAGATGTAGTTCTATTTCATCAATCAGAACAATTCCATTTCCTTGTAATGGATCGGGCAGGCTCGGATTTGCAATGGCTAATCTGCGGGCAATGTCGCTGACCATCATCAGCACGATCTGCTCTCCGGCGGAAAGCTGTTCTATTTTCAAATCCTGACCATTCTTTTTAATGACCAAAGAGCTTTCTTCAGCAGAATGAAAAGAAAAATCTTTATCCTGACTTCTTCTTTCAATATGCAGCTCTGAAAATTGACACGCCGGAAACTGATTTAAAAAAGTGGTTATTGACCTTCTTACAATCTCTAAGTTTTTGTTGACTGCATTGAAATCCTTCTGCTTTATTTTCATTTCATTTTCAAGGTCTTCTTCAAATCTGAACCATGATATGAAGTCAGATAGATTAGTGATATTTTTTGTAAAAGCATTTTTATAAGTAAGATACTGATTTGGCTTGAATTTTATTTTTTTAGTTTTTGGCTTGAATCTATCTGCCAAAATAGCTCTGTTAGTATGATAATAAACAAGAATAGGTAAATTCAAAGATTGATTGTCTTTAAATTGATTTGTTATAGCTGAAATATATTCTTCAAAGTCATCGTTAATAGGGTCTGACTCGGAATAGGGATGAAATATTTTCCACGCTATAAGTTCTTGATAAAACTGTATATCAAACTTTTCAATAGTGATAGTATTATACGTTTTATGTTTAGAACATTTTATATTGATGTCGTCATCCGTCAATGCAAAAAAATCTCTGAAATCATATCCGTCAATTAATTCTGAAATAAAATCAGATAGGAACATTGCAATAGCATCCAATATTGAAGATTTTCCAGATCCGTTTATGCCGACAAAAACAGCTAAATTAGAAGAAGGAAATTTTATATCAAGTTCCTGAAATCCCCTGAAATTTATCAATCTCAATTCTTTTATCTTCATAAAATCCTTCTGAAAAATTCGTTAAAACAAAGTTTTCATCTGCTCCCGATTTTCTTTTCAAAAAATATTCAAAATAGGCTTTTTTGTCAAGAATTTTCAATTGCAGCCGGAGCGATTCGAGTCGGACAGGATAACACAGACTTCGATGAGTCGCTGACGTTCCTTAAACGGCGCGGCTGTCATGCGATTTTCGGGCATCCAGCACTTCTCTGAGCTTTTTTAAAAATACATCAGGGCTGCAAGGCTTCTGAATAATCTCATAGTGTCCGTTTTCGGAAAATTCCCCCCTGCTGTATCCGGTGCTGAAAATAACCGGTATATCCGGACGGATTTTTCTGATATGCTCATACACTTTATGTCCGCTGACCTTGGGCATGATCACATCCAAAAGTGCTATTTCAATCTCGTCTGAATGTCTGTCAAACAACGAAATAGCTTCTTCCCCGTCATTTGCCGGAAAAACCCGGTAGCCCGCTTTTTTCAAAAACTGAACCACCATCTTCCTCACCATCTCCTCATCTTCTGCAAACAAAACCGTCTCGTTTCCATGTCTGACAGATTTCAAATCTTCGGTCTCTTCATTCGCAGAAGCAGGAGCAGATTCGGCAGCAGGCAGATAAATTTTAAAAGCCGCACCGTGTCCGGGTTCGCTGTAAAGATGAATCATGCCCTGATGCGACCTGACAATTCCGTAAACTGTCGCAAGCCCCAGCCCTGTTCCTTTGCCGACTTCTTTGGTGGTAAAAAACGGCTCGAAAATGCGTTCCTGTATCTCATGGGCAATGCCGCAGCCCGTGTCTGAAAATATCAGAACCACATAATGCCCTTGTTTTGCCCACTCATGCTGCCTGCAATATTCCGCGTCAATTAAGATATTTTCTGTTTCGATAATAATCTTGCCGCCGTCCGGCATGGCATCGCGGGCATTGACGCAAAGATTCATCAATATCTGCTCAATCTGCCCCGGATCCGCAAAAATAGGGCTGATGCCGAATCCGGGCTTTACTTCCAAAGAAATATGCTCTCCGATAACGCGTATGAGCATTTTCATCAGATTGCTGATCAGGTCGTTAACATCAACTTTTTGGGTCTGTATGGCGCCGCGCCTGCTGAAGAGAAGGAGTTGTCTGACCAGCGTGGCGGATCGCTGTGCGGCTTTCATAATTTCTTCCATATTTTTATGCAGAAACCCGTCAGGCGGAAGCTGATCCAGTATCATATCGCCGTAACCGATAATCACCTGAAGCAGATTGTTGAAATCATGCGCCACGCCCCCGGCAAGCTGCCCCACTGCCTCCATTTTCTGGGACTGGCGCAACTGAGATTCCAATGTCCGGCGTTCTTCTTCAGCTCTTCTGCTCTCGGTAATATCGCTGGAAAGTATTGCGATATGAATCACTTCTCCGCTTTCATCCGGTATGGGATGAACGGTGTTATCATTCCAGACGCCGTTTCGTTCATCTTCAAAGCGGATAGAACGGCGGGTCTCAAAAACTTCTTCTGCTTTTGCCTTTCTGAACTCCGCAACATCTGCCGGAAGCAAATCCCAGATGCAGGTTCCGATAATTTCATAAAGTTCCCTGCCCAGTCGTTTTGCCAGCGTTGCATTTCCGTCAATGAGAATGCCGTTCTGATCCAGAAGCGTGATGGCGCATGTCGGAATATCCATGATAGCTCTCAGCTTTATTTCATTATCCAGCAGTGCCTTCTCATTTCGCCTGCGCTCCGCGATATTTTCATTGAGTTCTTCAAGCTTTTTTTCCAAAAACTGATACAACCCCCTGAGATTGGTGTGCATGTCATTAATTGAGAAAACAACCTGATCCAGTTCGTCTTTTTTTGAATCTTTGCGTGATTTGCGTTGCAGCACCAGCGGTTTATCCGAAACTTTCATATCAAAATATCGGGTATAAACCGCTATTTCGTGAAGATGCCTGCCAATCAGAAAATAAAACAGAAAAAAGATGAACGTGGAAACCATAAAGGTTTTGATGCTCTGTGTTATCAGGATAATCAGCACTTTATCCGTCAGGCGTTGATAAATCCCGTCAAGGCTGGCAATAATATACAATGTTCCGAGATTATCACTGATGCCTCTCCGGGTATAAATCAACGGAACCTGAAGCCCGATGCTTTTTTCAGGGTTGCGAATTCCCGCAGAAATAACGCGCTCACCATTCTGACTTATCTCCGCATACTGCATATCCGGCAATTTCAGGATGCCTTCCAACTGAATCCTCAGCAGATGATAATCCGTATCCCACAAGCTTCTGATGATACTTTCCACATAGCTTTCCTGTATCTGCCGCATACGCTCTTCAACCATGCGAATATCCTGACGATAATCAAGATATAACTGAACGCCGGTTCCTATAAGCGTAATAAGAGAACTGAACAGGAAAATATACGCAATCAGTCTGCGGGCAATACTATGCCTGAGGTTGAGCCGAGGCTCTGCCGGTTTGTTCATCATGTATTCCGCCTTTGAACATGATTAGCATCCAAAACCGCTCTGATTTTTTGCAGCAGTACAGACGGGGTGCAGGGTTTCTGAATCATTTCACAACAGTTTTCTTCAAAAATTTCCGGATTCAGAAGTTCTCTGGTATATCCGCTCATAAATATCACAGCAATATCCGGACGGATTGCTCTGATATGCTCATACACCTTCTGACCGCTGACTTTCGGCATGATAACATCTGATATGACAAGGTCTGTCTCGAAACAATGCTTTTCAAAAAGCGATATAGCCTCTTCCCCATTACAGGCGGACAAAACGCGATAGCCGGAATTTTCCAACACATGAACGATCATATTCCGCACAACATCCTCGTCCTCGGCAATCATAATTGTTTCTTTACCGACAGCATGAGGTTTTATATTTTCTTTTTCACAGACTGCGCCGGACGGATTTTCTTCTATCGGCAGATAAATTTTAAATGCCGCGCCGTGTCCGGGTTCGCTGTAGAGATGAACCATGCCCTGATGCGATCTCACAATCCCGTAAACAGTCGCAAGCCCCAGTCCTGTTCCTTTGCCGACTTCCTTGGTGGTGAAAAACGGCTCAAAAATCCGTTCCTGTATGTCATGCGGAATACCGCACCCTGTATCCGAAACCGTTATCACCACATACTGCCCTTTTTTTGCCCACTGATGCTGCCTGATGTAGTCATCATCAATCAGAATATTTTCCGTTGCGATAATGATCCGTCCGCCGTCCGGCATGGCATCGCGGGCATTGACGCAGAGATTCATCAGCACCTGCTCGATCTGCCCCGGATCCGCAGAAACAGGTTTCACAGCAAATCCCGGTCTGATTTCCAGAGAGATATGCTCGCCGATGACCCGCCGGATCATATTCATCAGGTTGCTGATCAGCCCGGTCAGATCAACGCTTTTTGTCCGCATGGTGTCATGTCGGCTGAACAGCAGCAGTTGGCGTACCAAAGCTGCTGCCCGGTTCGCGGATTTCATCATCTCATTCAGATTGTTGTGCAGCGGCGCGTCCGGCGGAAGCTGATCCAGTATCATATCGCCGTATCCGATAATCACCTGAAGCAGATTGTTGAAATCATGCGCCACGCCTCCGGCAAGCTGCCCCACCGCTTCCATTTTCTGAGCTTGGCGCAACTGAGACTCCAATTTCCGGCGGTCTTTCTCCATCTGCTTGCGCTCGGTAATGTCCAGGAAAGCAGCAACAACGCCGCGTACCCTGTTGTTCTCATCAAACAAAGGCACAGCGTTTCCCATAGCAAACAGATGGCGTCCATCGGAAAGGCTGTACTCAAGCTCCTCATTGAAGATGCCCTGCCCTGTGGCAATCGCCCGCTGCATCGGGAGTTCGTCCGCCCGGCATTCGGTCCCGTCAGGTTTCAGATGTCTGATGTAAACCGCCTGTCCCGCTTCTGCCGCAGTCTGCGATACATTGCTTCCGACCTGAATGCCGATAAGTTCATTGACAGCGCGGTTTCCGGTGATGATGCGGCACTCCGGATCCAAGCCGATCCAAACCATGACCGGCAGAGCATCCAATACCGTGTCGAGTTCCTCTTTCCGCCGCCTCAACTCTTCTTCCGCCCGCTTGCGTTCGGTAATATCTTCAAACACTGTGGCAAATTGATCTTTAGCCGGAGAAAATACCGAAATACTGAAATGTTTTTTCATCGGCTCAAAATACACCTCAAATCGTTCCGGGATACCTATAACAGCAACTTTATAAAATATATCAAAGTATGGCGGACTGCCTGCGCCATAAAGTTCAGACGCTTTTTTGCCGACAGCATCTTTTGCCGAAATACCGGTGTGTGCCTGATATGCGGGATTAACGTCCAGAATAATATAATCTGCCGGTATTCCGGCGTCATCATAAAGAATCTGATGAATCGCAACGCCTTCAATCATGGACTCAAATAAAGTTCTGAACTGCTTTTCGCTCCCGACCAATGCTTCTTCCGCCTGCTTGCGCTCAGTAATATCCGTAATCATCGCAAATGACCCGCGAAATTGCTGCTCATCATTCAGCACAGGCGTTGCAGATACGATTGTCCATATCGCGGTGTTGTCTTTGCGCCTGAATCTGCGCTCATAATATCCGCTGATTCCCTGCTTTCTGCCCTCCATCTGCTTTTCATGATCGCGCAAATCTTCTTCAAATATAAAAACAGCAAAGCTCTGTCCCATCATTTCTTCCGGACAATATCGGAGCATTTCAGCCATGCGTTGATTTACAAACGTCGTCCGCTCGTTTTCATCAACCATCCAGATGCCTTCATTTGCGGTATCCACGATTCGGCGATATTTCTGCTCACTTGCCCGCAGATTTGCTTCCGCGTGTTTGCGGTCGCTGATGTCCCGAATCACCGCAATGTGATAATCAGGATCGTCCCCGATCTTCCACATCGGCGAAACCGTCAGATTGACCCATACAACGGATCCGTTTCTATGATAATATCGCTTTTCCATTGAAAATTCCCGGATTTTGCCATCTGTAAGCATCTGCATATTCTGCAAATCCGCCTGCAAATCTTCCGAGTGCGTAATCTGCTGAAATGTCAGCGCAGTCATTTCATCAGGCGTATAGCCGATAATCCTGCAATATTTCTGATTAATCCGTATAAACCGCCCTGTTTTGGTCTCAATCTGAGCAACACCGACACCTGCCTGCTCAAACAGAACACGGAATCGCTCCTCGCTTAAAATCAATTCCGAAGTTTTGCTTCTGACCATTTTTTTCAACATCTGATTTAAGATGAACAAAATCAGAGAGGATAAAATCAGGACAGGCAATATCCATAATGCCCAGCGGGGCAATGGTTCTTTTTCCTTATAAACGGTCAGCCAGTTGTTAAGGCTTTGATAATACACAGATGATTTATCTGCTTTCAACTCTGCAATATATTTGTCCAATATGGCAAGGATTTCCGGATTCCGGTCTTTTTTAACGGCAAATTTCAATTTTATCGGAGAAAATACGATGGCGGTTCTTTCTACGTTATACCTGCTTTCAAGCAATGTTCCGTAAATATTGGGACTTATGCCCGCATCTGCTTCACGCTGATGAACAGCCTTGAAATTGTCTTCGTTTCCCTCTTTTTCAAGCAGTCGGCAGGTGATACCGAATTGTTCCAGCAGCTTTTTAAAATTATCTGTCGTAATGCCGCCTTTCACGACGCTGACAGTTTTATCTTTCAGATCAAACACCGTCTGAATCGGACTTCCCTTTTGTTTGAATACAGACGCCCAGTCCAAAATGAGATAATCATCGGTAAAATCAAGCTTTTTTGCCCTTTCATCCGAATAGGCAATAACCACCTGAAGATCGATTTTTCCGTTTTCAATGCGGGTGAGGCAGTCATTCCATGAACCGGAGATATAAGTGATTTCCCATTTTTCCTTTTCAGCAACATAATTCAGAAAATCAATGAAAAATCCTTCTGCCCCGCCGTTGTCAATAAACACCAGCGGCTTGAAATCATAGACGCCTACGCTGATTTTCTGTGCGGTGTATGATAGCGATGGTTTCAGAAATATCGCTGAGAGAAAGATCAGAGAGAAACAGACAGCTATCCCAAGCTGGTTTTTTTTCATCGGTTCATCCTTTTATCAAGATAGTTACGGGTAAGCGGTCAGAATGGCTGTATTTTAACATGGAAAAAAGCGAGTTGAAAGATTTTTCTGAATATACAAAGGATTT
>DYRC01000049.1:0-9824 GCA_020718925.1 Desulfonema limicola | reverse complement strand
ATTTTAACATGGAAAAAAGCGAGTTGAAAGATTTTTCTGAATATACAAAGGATTTAGTTTGCGGTTATATGCTTAATCATGCTGCATAAAAAGCTGTCTCTGATTTTTCTGTGATGTCAAATTTCGGAAAAAATGTATTCTCTGACAAAAGCTCAATCACTTCTTTAGCATTTTCAAGAGCTTCTTCGTAGCTGTCTCCGTGAGTTACCGGCTGCATAATATCCTGAAATTCAGGAAGAAATACTACAAAGCATTGATTTTCTTCAGACCATAGGATAAGGATCGAATAATTCATTATGACCTTCTTTCTTCTGCTTTTCCGAGCAGTTCAATCGCATTGCTGATCAGTTTTTCCTGATACGGTTTTGCATCGCTGCCATTAAAAAAATCCTTCTATCCTGATTCAGAATCGGGATAAAACTCACCCGCCCCAGAACTTTTCAGAAGAACGGGGGCAGGGGTTTAAAAAATCTGTCTTGCATAACGCAGCCGGTTGAAGAAATATGCCGATTCTACTTGGACGCCATCGGCTCTGCTGCTTTATTGGGGTTTGCTTCGACTGCTTTCAGAATATCAGCTACTTTTGATTCCGGCAGCCAGTTGATTTTGCCGGTGCCGACATCATACATCGCGCCGACCACTTTGGCTTTGCCTTCTTTGACGATATTTCTGACCGCAGCACTCTGCATGAAAAGGTTTTCAATTGCCTGCCAGATATTTTCTTCAATGGCATACGGCACGATTTTTTCATCATGGATTTCAGGATGTTGAGACATGGCGCGTTTCACGGCAGGTTGAATGCTTCCCACCAGCGGCGGAATGTTGCGCTCAAGTGCATGACCTTTGCCATGAACGGCTTCCGTAACCGCCAAGTCCTGCAATCACCCATACTTTGAAGCTTCGTTTCATTCCGTTATCCTCCTGATATTGTTATTTTGAAAATCGTTCATTCATATCATAAGGCAAGCTCTGTTTCAATTATCTTTTTTGCCAAATCCATTGAGCTGGTGAACGCCGGGGAAACCGGATTCAATACATGGATCGTTGCGCCTGTTTTTTCGATAATAAAATCATAAACCAACTCGCCCGAATGCCGATTGACCAACTGCGCCCGAATGCCAACTTTATCCGAAGGCTCAATATCGGAAATATCCAATTCTTTCACAAGGCTTGCCGCATCTTTGAAGAAAAAGGGAAGCAGATATTTTACCGGCTCCGACATGGCTACGGTTCTGAATTTCGGATTGGAAAAAAATAAGAGCGCATCAGCAAACAGAATGTCCGCGCCTTCTGCATCCATGCCTTTGACTATTCCGTAGTTTTCCCTGCCGAAAGCCGGTATTGCCGTAGGTCCAAGATACACATCGCCATAAATGCTTTTGGTAAAATGAACGCCCAGAAACGGATTTCGGATGTCAGGAACAGGGTAGATATTGCCCCGCACCATATCGGATTTGCTCTTTTTAAGCTTTCTGTAAATGCCTTTGAACGGAATCATGCGATAATTCAATCCGGCACCGAAACCTGATGCCACCTTATCGCAATGTGCGCCTGCCGCATTGATCAGATAGTCAAAACGGATATTTCCGCGTGTTGTCTGAACCGCATCAGAGCCGGAAACGCCCTCAAATTGACAATCAAAGATAAATTTCACGCCGGATTGCTCAAGTTCCTGTTTCAGGCTGGCAAGGATCAGCTTGGGATTCACAACTGCCGTATAATGTGAAAACAGGGCAGTCTGATAGGTTTTGGCATTTGGCTCAATCCGGGCAAGCTGCTTTTCATCTATCATCTCAACTTTTGCGCCATTGGCAGACGCGCGGCGGTAAAGTTCTTCAAGAATCGGCAGTTCATCAGCATTTCGGGCAACAATCACCTTGCCGGTTTCAAGGAGCGGGAGTTTTTTTCTGTTGCAGTATTCGCGCATTAAAAAATTGCCGTTTAAGCAGGACGCGGCTTTGAGACTGTCCGGCGCGTAGTAGATACCCGCATGAAGCACACCGCTGTTTCTTCCGGAGGCATGAACGCCCACTGTTTTTTCTTTTTCAATCAGGATGATATTTTTACAGCCTGTTGAGAGCAGTTCCCGTGCAATCGTCAGCCCCACAATTCCCGCGCCGATAATAAGAACATCCGCATGATATTGAATCATTTATAAATCCTTTGAGTCAGAATTAAAATCTGATTTGTCCATTTGTAAAGTTGAAATCCCTGTGGTAACATACTGTCCTCGCTTTATTATCAGGGGCTTTTTAAACAAACTTCCATATTAACTGAATGATTTATCATAAATTCTGTTTTTATTGCAACTGAATCTTGAAAAAGCTGTTGACAAACATATCAGAAAAAAAGTAAGGCATTTGACAGTGAAGCGTCAGGTGATAATATCAGGAAATAATTTATGACCATAAACATTTCAAAAACACTTTATAACGGAAGACCGATTGAACGGACAGAACACCCGCACATTGTCAGAGTCAGAGGTGTTGCCAGCGGAGAGCCGATCATTATAGGCACCGGCATTATGGTGAGAACGGTTGTCGAGCAGTATCAGTTAGGAAATCCGATTGAGGAGATACTGTGGGATTTTCCGCAACTGTCATCAGCCCAGATACATGACGCTCTTTCGTATTACCACGATCACAGACAGGAAATGGATACTCTGCTATCTCAAGCCACTTACGAATATTGGCATCCGATTATCAGCGGAATGACCCGGAAAAATTATGCCGAAGCTGTATCTGACTTAAAATCTGAGTAGGAAAATTGCTTGAAACGCTATCTCATGAACAGATTATCAATCAGATAAGATGGTTAAATGAATTTGAATAATTACTTACTCCTGCATCATCAGATACAACACCACTTCCTCAGAAACTTCCCGGTATGAGACGCCTCAATCTTTGCTACTTCTTCCGGAGTAGCGCAGGCAATCACTTCCCGCATTAACAGATGCTTTGACAAAAGGCAGCCATACTGTTATCTATTACATGAAACATATTTATTGGAATAAAGATAAAAACGAGTGGCTTAAGAAAAATCGCGGAGTCTGCTTTGAGCAGGTTGTGATTCTGCTTGAGCATGAAAAAGTCCTTGAAGTAGTTGATAACCCTAATCAGAACAAATATCACGGACAAAAAATAGCCGTTGCGGAAATTGACGGGTATGTGTATCTTGTTCCTTACGAAGAAAATGAAGAAGAAATCGAACTGAAAAACATTATTCCGAGCCGTAAAGCTACGAAAAAATATAAAGGAGTCCTCCGTGAAAAAAACAGTTCCTGATCCGGAAGAAAAAGAAATTCTTGAGTCTTATGAGCGGGGTGAATGGACGCCGATAAAAAACAAAACGGCAGAACTCGCAAAATTGCGCCGATACGCTCGGAATACGCTTCAGAAAAGCAAAAGAATAAATATCCGCCTGACAGAAAATGACATGATCGGCATCAGAACAAAAGCGGCGGAAGAAGGTATTCCATACCAGTCCCTTATTTCCGGTATATTGCACAAATATCTGAACGGAATGCTGACAGAGAAAAGGATTTCCTGATGCCCTCTGCTAGTGATGACACCACTTCCTCAGAAACCTCCCGGTATGAGACGCCTCAATCTTCGCCACTTCTTCCGGCGTACCGCAGGCAATCACTTCTCCGCCCGCATCGCCGCCTTCGGGACCTAAATCAATGATATAATCCGCACACTTGATCACATCCATATTATGCTCAATCACAATCACGGTATTGCCCATATCCGCCAGCCGATTCAGCACCTCAAGCAGTTTTCGGATGTCGTCCGAATGAAGTCCGGTGGTCGGCTCATCCAGAATATAAATCGTTTTTCCGGTGGCTCTTTTGCTCAACTCTCTTGATAACTTTACCCGCTGCGCCTCGCCGCCGGAGAGCGTGGTGGCTGGCTGCCCGATGCGGATATATCCCAGCCCCACATCCGCAAGTGTCTGAAGCTTTGAACGGATCACCGTGATATGTTCAAAAAATTCAAGGGACTGATTCACCGTCATATCCAGCACTTCGGCGATATTTTTGCCTTTGTAGCGAATATCCAAGCTTTCCCGGTTATAGCGTTTTCCCCGGCACACATCGCAGCTCACATACACATCCGGCAGAAAGTGCATTTCGATTTTGATGATGCCATCGCCCTGACAGGCTTCGCACCGCCCGCCTTTGACATTGAAGCTGAACCGCCCCGGCTTGTATCCGCGCATTTTTGCCTCCGGCGTTTTGGAGAGCAAATCGCGGATATGCGTGAATACGCCGGTATATGTGCCAGGATTAGAGCGCGGCGTTCTGCCAATCGGGGATTGGTCAATGTGAATTACCTTATCCGCCAACTCAATTCCTGAAATTTCTTTATGTTTTCCTGCCCTGATTTTTGTCCGATACAGATACCTGACCAGCGCGGGATAGAGCGTTTCGATGACCAGCGTGGATTTGCCGGAGCCGGACACGCCGGTTACGCAGATAAACTGTCCCAAAGGAAATTCAACGTCTATATTTTTGAGATTGTTTTCAGACGCGCCTTTTAAAATCAGTTTCTTATTTCCGACACGGCGTTTTTCAGGAATTTCAATGCGTTTTCTGCCGGATAGATATTGTCCGGTCAGAGAATGTTCATCTTCAAGAAGTGCTGTCGGTGTGCCGGAAAACACGACATGTCCGCCGTGAATGCCCGCGCCGGGTCCCATATCCACAACATGATCCGAGCAGAGAATGGTTTCTTCATCATGTTCCACAACCAACACCGTATTGCCCAAATCGCGCATTTTAAGCAGCGTGGATAACAGCCGCTGATTGTCGCGCTGATGAAGCCCGATGCTGGGTTCATCCAGAACATACAATACACCGGTCAGTTTTGAGCCGATCTGCGTGGCTAATCGGATGCGCTGGCTTTCTCCGCCGGAAAGCGTATTTGCTGATCGATCCAGCGTCAGATATGAAAGACCGACATTTTCCAAAAAACTGAGCCGCTCAATAATTTCTTTAAGAATTTTTTCAGCAATAACGCCGTGTCTGCCTTCAAGCTTCAGATTTTTGAAAAAAAGCAGAGATTCGGATACGGAAAACGCCGTAAGTTCAGGAAGCGTCAACCCGCCGACCCTGACAGAGCGGGACGCCTGATTCAGTTTTGCGCCCCCGCAATCCGCACAGACTTGGAAATTCATGTACTGCCCGATTTCTTCCCGGATTTGCTGAGAATTGGTCTCTTTATATCTGCGCTCAAGGCTGGGGATAATTCCCTCATAAGTCTTCTGATAGACAAAACGGCGACCTTTGCGCTCAAAGTAGAAATCAATCACCTCATCGCCGGAGCCGAACAGAATTGCCTGCCTGAAACGCTCCGGCAGATTTTTGAACGGCGTATAAATATCAATGCTGTAATGCGCGGCAAGTGCTTCAATAAATTCCGAAAAATATACAGAATCCCGATTTGCCCAGGGTAATACCGCGCCTTCGCGCAAAGACAGTTCAGGATTGGGAATAACCAGATCAGGATCAAATTCCGACCGCGTTCCGAGTCCGTTGCATTTCGGACAGAAGCCCTGCGGAGAATTGAAGGAAAAGCTTGCAGGCGTAAATTCCGGGTAACTGACGCCGCATTTGATACAGGCAGCTTTTTCGCTGAATAACAGGGATTGTTTTCCGATCACATCAATCGTAACCAGCCCCTCTGAGCGGGAAAGTGCCAATTCCAAAGAATCTGCCAGCCGGTTTCGGATGCCGTCTTTGATGACCAGACGATCCACCACCACTTCGATGCTGTGTTTTTTGTTTTTATCCAACTTCGGCACAGATTCGATGTCCAGCGTTTCGCCGTTTATCCGTACGCGGGCAAAGCCGTCCTGCTTCAATCGGCGAAACAACTGCTCATGGCTTCCCTTCTGCCCTGTAACTAATGGAGATAAAATGATAATTTTTGAATCTTGAGGCAGAGCCATGACCTGATCCGCAATCTGATCCAACGATTGGGAGGTAATGACCTGACCGCATTGATAACAATGGGATATTCCTACGCGGGCAAACAACAGCCGCAGATAATCGTAGATTTCTGTTACCGTGCCGACCGTAGAGCGCGGGTTGTGGCTGGCGGTTTTCTGTTCAATGGCAATTGCCGGAGATAATCCTTCAATCAAATCCACATCCGGCTTGTCCATGCGTTCCAAGAACTGGCGGGCATACGCAGACAAAGATTCCACATACCGCCGCTGTCCTTCGGCATAGAGCGTGTCAAAAGCCAGCGTGGATTTGCCGGAGCCGGATAAGCCGGTAATCACAATAAATGTATTTCGGGGCAGGTCAAGATCAATGTTTTTGAGGTTGTGCTGCCTCGCGCCTCTGATGATAATCGTATCGGTTTTCATAAAAAATATTTTACAATATTTCTCATAGCCGGTCAAATGTAAAGAAAATAAGAATATGCTTGCCTGTCAAACGCCCCTTTGATAAAGATAAAAAAAATTCAGATAGGCGGACTTACGATGAATTCAGAACTTATGATGAATCTTGCCCTTGAACTTGCACAAAACGGGCGGGGCTATACTTCCCCGAATCCGATGGTAGGCGCGGTGGTGGTCAGAGATGGCAAAATTGTGGGAAAAGGCTGGCACAAAGCTTACGGGCAGGCTCATGCCGAAGTCAATGCAATTGATGATGCGGGCGATCTTGCCAAAGGTGCGGATTTATATGTAACGCTTGAGCCGTGCAATCATTACGGCAAAACGCCGCCCTGCACCGAAAAAATTCTTGCTTCGGGAATCCGGCGGGTTTTTGTTGCGATGGACGATCCCAATCCCGGCGTCAAAGGCGGCGGCAATGCGTATCTCCGATCTTGCGGCATAGAAGTTATTTCAGGAATCTGTGAAGCTCAGGCAAAAAAACTCAATGAAGTGTTTATCAAATATACTAGCACAAAACGCCCGTTTGTGATAGTCAAGTGCGCTGCCACGTTGGACGGACGCATCGCCACAAAAACCGGCGATTCAAAATGGGTATCCAATGAAGAATCCCGGAAATTCGTTCATCACCTGCGTCATGCCGCAGATGCCATCATGGTCGGAATCGGAACCATAAAGGTTGATAATCCCATGCTGACCACCCGCTTGGAAGGCACGACCGGAAAAGACCCGAAACGCATTATTTTGGACAGCCGACTTTCCATTTCCGAAGATGCAACTGTGTTGAATCTCAACTCAGCTTCGGAAACGATTCTTGTAACCGGCGAAAGTGTTTCAGCCGATAAACTGTTGCAGATTAACGATAAAGGCGCAAAAATCATTCAACTGCCGCTTAAAGACGGGCGGATTGATTTGAATCTGCTGATGAGTGAACTCGGAAAACTGCGGATTACCAGCCTGCTGATCGAAGGCGGCGGAACCGTTATTGCGTCTGCATTAAAGGCAAAGATCGTGGATAAGGTGATGTTCTGCTATGCGCCGAAAATTATGGGCGGAGATGACGGTGTGCCGATTTGCAAAGGCGCGGGTCCCGAATTGATGAGCGACAGTATCAGGGTAAAGAATATCGAAGTAAGAAGATTCGGGGATGATGTGATGATTGAGGGGTATCTGTGAATTCTTGTGTACTGAAAGATGTGAGCTATAAGGCTATAGAAATGTTCTGCGGCATCGGAGGGTTTCGGATAGCATTTGATGACGCAGAGATTAAGACGATATATGCCAATGATATTTCTTCAGACGCATGTAAGGTCTATCGGGATAATTTCGGGAAAGATATTCTTGTACAAGGCGATATAAAACAACAAAAATATCATATTCCCGATCATGATATTTTAACAGCCGGTTTTCCATGCCAGCCGTTCAGCAGTGCAGGACAGAAGAAAGGTATCTGCGATCCGAGGGGGACTCTTTTTTTGGAAATCATTGATGTTATTGCCTCTCATACGCCGAAATATTTTATATTGGAAAATGTCAGACGTATTTTATCCATGCAGAACGGTAAGCATTTTTCAACAATTCTCTTTGAATTATCAAAATTGCCGTATATTATCGAATGGAGAGTTATTAACGCTGCTCATTTCGGACTCGCTCAAAGTAGGGAACGTATTTTTATCATAGGAACGCATATTGATTCGGATATTGCCATGCCTTATGTAAAACTTATAAATGAAAATGATTTAACTCATGTTTTGCGAACAAAATACGATATGTTCAAAGATTATCGTAACTGGAAAAATATTTCACAATATGAAAAATTTTTTCCATTATGGGGCGTGGCATTTCAGGAAAAGTTTTTCGGATATTCGCCTGAAGATTTTTCTGAGAAGATGCCGCTGCGGACGCTCAGAACTGTTTTACAGGAAAATGCGGATAGTTCTTTTGATTATACGGAAGAAACACTTGAACGGATAAAACAGAGTACATTGGTGAACAGATATTTCAACGGTGTTCAGATTCTTTATAATCAGGGCGGCGGCGCTCGTATGGGATATACGATTTTCGGAACAGACGGGATAGCTTCGACATTAACAGCGTCCACAAGCCGACATTATGAGCGATATCTGATCAATAATCGTTACAGAAGGCTGACAAATACAGAATATGCAAGATTGCAGGGCTTTCCTGACGACCACTGTAAGGCTGTTTCAGTATATGATCAATATGCGTTGTATGGAAATGCAGTTCCGCCGCAGATGGTAAAATGGGTATTGAAAAAATTGCTCTCTGAAGGGCAGACATATTTTCAGGAACCGAATCAACGCCAACTATTACAATTATCACTGGAAAATTGATATGACAGATAAACACATTTTGCGGGAAAAAGTAAAAGAAAGGCTGGATGAGTCTGTAAAATATCTGAATAAAGCTCTTCTCGGAGAAGAGTCAGATATGCTTGAACCGGTTTTGGAAAGAATCAGCAGCGGGCGTGGATTACCTCACTGGTATCCAAAATTGAAGCAAGATCAGATATTACCGAATCTTGACGGAAAATCAGTCGGCAGTGTGATTGAAATGCTGTATTTGGCAGTATTGGAAACCAGAATACTGAACGATTCCGGCATTTCGGCGATGAAAATCAATCCGGCAAAAGGTGTTGATTTTCCTGATCTTGATTTGGGAATCAAATCTCCTTCTACGAACTATGCTACGAGTGAGCCTTTTTTCTCTGCTTATGAGCGATTATTAGGCAGTCAGCATGATTGCATCATCTTATTGACAAATTATCAGAAAGTAAAAAAGGATTCTTCTTTGAAACTTCGGATTATCAAGTCAATGTATTTGCATAATACTCAGCTTGCAGACAAACAGCTTTGCCGGATTGCCAAAGAAAAAAGAGATTTATTGTTGGAAATCGGAGAATCAGAAGCAAAAAAAGTATTCCGTTTCTTAGCTTATGTGAACCAACAGGATTGGAGAGCAAAACATTTGCTGGGATTGATAAAAACAATGTCTCTTCGACAGAATATTTCAGAACACATACAAAAAATAAAACTTGATTATGAAAAAACAAATAAAAAACGGATAAGTGAAGGTAAAGAATTGATCGCAGAATATGAGCTTTCATGTTTTATGGCATTGGAAGACATTATGCCGAATTATATAGGGATTATCAATGCTGTTGACAACTGGATGATAGAAACATTTGAAGATTCAGGGCGATACCCGAATGATAATGAATGGCAGAGATTAAAGAATAGCCCTTTGAACGGCGAGATAGGGATGAGTTTGGCATTACAGTGGCGATATAACTTCAGAGCGATATTTGCATAGCATACTGATTTTTTAATCAGGATTCAGGGATTATGACGGATTGAAGGATGATGAAAAGATTTCGGAAGATTCTTTATCCTTAA
>DYRC01000353.1 GCA_020718925.1 Desulfonema limicola | reverse complement strand
GGACACATTGAATTTTAACCCCTCCCCCGCCCCCTCCCCGGAGCGGAGAGGGGAGTCATCTGATTTCTCCCCCTTCCCTTTCAGGGAAGGGGGGCGGGGGGTTAGGTAATACGGAGGAATGCAAATGAAAGGCTATGTTCAGGTTTATACCGGAAACGGAAAAGGAAAAACCACCGCCTCGCTGGGGCTTGCCATCCGAGCCGCAGGCGCGGGCTTGAAGGTGTTCATCGTTCAGTTTCTGAAAATGGGCGACTACAGTGAAATCAAGGCTCTTGCACGTTTTTCCGATCTGATTACGGTGGAACAATACGGTTTGGGGCGTTTTGTAAAAGGAAAGCCATCGCCCGAAGATATTGAAGCAGGGCAAAAAGGACTTGAGCGGGTCAAATCCGTTATCGCTGCCGGAGAACATGATGTGGTGATTATGGAGGAAGGAAACGTGGCAGTGATGTGCGGACTTTTTCCAATCGAAGAACTGCTGAATATTGTTGATAAAAAGCCGGATAATGTCGAATTAATCATCACCGGACGCGGCGCGGCGCAATCTCTGATTGACAAAGCCGATCTGGTTACGGAAATGAAAGAGATTAAGCATTATTATCAGAAGGGTGTGGCTGCGAGGGTTGGGATTGAGAAATGAGTGGCAGATTTTTTACCAGATAAGTTCAACCGGATAGCTTTTGAAAAAAGTTACTTATCTTGATGGCTATCTCCCAAATACTTGCAATGCTGAGAAAAAGCTCATTTTCCGAATCAATCATAAAGCTTTTTGCTTTTTCGCTGAGTTTCAAACTTCCCGCAATAAACCATAGAAAAGAAGAGGTATCCAGTAATGCCTGCATCACATATACTCCCTGAAATCCTCAAGTGGCTCGTCAAAATCATCGGCAATCTTTATCAGTCCTTTCGCACTTCCGAACTGACGTTGTTTTTTAACTTTGGCAACAGGAACGAGTCTGATAATAGGCTGTCCGCTCTGAGTAATGAAGACATCATTACCTGCGATTGTCTGATCGATGAGAATCGGCAGGTATTCCTGAACTTGGGCTATATCAATATTCAACATTTTCAAACCTCTTCAGAGTTTTTTATTGAATAATCATCAGATATATGTTTATCATAGTCAGAAAAAATTTGAAATAATAAAGGAGAGCGATGATGCGAATTGCATATCTTTGTGCGATATTAAGCCTTTTGTTCATAGTGCCGGTTTATGCCGACGGCACACACCCACAGGGCATCAGGCTTGACGGCACTATCGGCACTGCCGGTAAGATTGATCTGCCAGGACCGAATTACGCCATCAAACCCGAATACGGAAAGCAATCCGGTCCCAATCTCTTCCACAGCTTTCAGCAATTCAATATTCACAACGGAGAAAGCGCGACATTTTCGGGACCCGATTCGGTGAAAAACATCATCAGCCGCGTTACCGGCGGATCCGCGTCTTGGATTGACGGCAAGCTTTCTTCGACAATTCCGAATGCTGATTTGTATTTTCTGAATCCGGCAGGCGTGATGTTCGGAAGCAATGCCGCGCTTGACCTGAGCGGCTCGTTTCATGTCAGCACCGCGGATTATCTGAGAATGGGCGATAATGAGCGGTTTTATTCAACGCCGATGGAAAATGAGGTTTTGTCTGTGGCGCCGCCGAGTGCTTTCGGATTTTTAAGCGATAAACCGGCAAAGATTTCAATTGAAGGAAAAGGAGAAATTTCAGCAGATGAATGGATCGGCAATCCTTCCGGTCTGGCGGTTCCCGAAAGCAGAACAATTTCCCTTGTCGGAGGAGACATTGAAATCAGTAAGGGGACATTTTACAGTATCCGGGAAACTGACGCGGATGGCAATCCGGTCTTTGAACAGGCTTTCGATGAAAACGGCAATCCGGTCTTTAATTTTGATGAGAACGGCAATCCCATACAGAGCATAAAAAAAGTATCGCCCGGAGATGTCAGAGCGCCGGGCGGACGGATAAATATAGTGAGCATCGCGTCTCCGGGAGAAGTTACAGACAAAGAAACAGGTACGGACATTACTTGTTCGGAAAAAGGGAATATACGGCTTTCCGACAAAGCTGTGCTGGATAGCAGCGGAGGAAGCATTTTTATCCGGGGCGGACAGTTTTCCCTTGAAGACAGCGTGTTGCGTGTTGAAACATCGGGAGACAAAGCAGGCGGAAAAATTGATATTCAGGCAGATACTGTATCTCTTACTTACGGAGCGGAAATTTCCGGCAATACCTCGGGATCGGGAAAGGGCGCGGATATTTTCATTCAGGCAGATGACTCGCTGAGAGCTTTCGGTGCAAACAGCGAACAGGAGTCTGTTATCATTACCACAGAAACATCAGGCATGAACGAAAATGCCGGAGACGCGGGCAGTATTATGATCGTTTCAGGCAATATTTCTTTTGCCGACGGGGCTGTTATCAGTTCCAATACACGCGGAAACGGCAAAGGCGGAGAGATCAGCCTGAAAGCTGATGATTCAGTCTCTTTTGTCGGAAAAAGAAGTGAGGGAATTATTACCGGCATTGATTTGGCATCTGAGGATTCAGGAGATGCGGGCAGCCTGATCCTTGAAGCTGACACGATTTCTTTCAATGACGGCGCATTTGTCAATTCCACGAACTATGGAATCGGTATGGGCGGGGAAATCAGCCTGAAAGCCCGTGATTCTATCCTTTTTTCGGGTAGCACCATTCAACTGCTGACAGTCTCAGAGGAAAAAGATGCGGGAATCGCCGGCAGTTTAAAGATTGATGCGGGCAGTATTTTTTTTGACAATGGCGCACTTATCGTCTCAAATACCTACGGAAGCGGCAGAGGCGGGCAAATCAGACTGAAAGCCCGTGATTCTGTCTCTTTTGCCGGAAAAATATCTGAAGGAATTATCACCGGAATTGATCTGTCCTCAAGATATTCAGGAGAGTGCGGCAGCCTGAGCATTGAAGCCGGGAGCATATTTTTCAATGAGGATGCATTCATAAGTTCAACAGCATGGGGACAGGGCAAAGGCGGAGAAATTGATCTGAATGCCCGAGATTCGGTCTTTTTTACGGACGGTACTATACAGACCGCCACAGTTTCCGGCGAAGATTGTGCCGGGAATGCGGGCAGTTTGTTGATCGAAGCCGGCAGCATTTTTTTAAAAGGAGCCATTCTGGATTCAAACACCTATGGCAGTGGCACTGGCGGACAGATTAATCTCAGAGCGGAAACAATAAAGTGTTCTGCGGACAGCAGCGGTAAGTTCACGCTTATTTATGCCGGAACCCGTAGTGCCTCGGAAATGTCCGGATCCGGAGGGGAAATCCATATTTCCGGTCAGAATTTGTTGTTTGAAGACCGGACAGAAATATCCACTTCAACTCTCAATGACGGAAAGGCAGGCAATATAGCTCTGAATGGAAATCATATTGAAATCGTGAACGGGACAGTTGTTTCATCTGAAAGCAAGAATACAGAAAACGGCGGAGAAGCCGGGTCAATCGGTGTAACTGCAGATTCGATCAGAATATCCGGCAGCAGTTCTTTAAGCACAGAGGCAAAAGGCGCAGGCGGCGGTAAAATAAATGTGAACGCAGGAAATATGCTTTATCTGAATGACAGTGATATTACGAGCAGTGTTAAACAGGGCGAAGGCAAAGGCGGCGACATCACCATCGGCAATCCTGATACCGGCACGGGTTCCCGCTTTGTCGTTCTGAACCGCAGCCATATTCAGGCAAATGCTCAGGAGGGAGACGGCGGCGCGGTGTTTATCGTTACCGAGAATTTCCTGAAATCGTTCAGCAGCATTGTTGAAGCGACTTCTGCAAGAGGCAACAACGGCACAGTAAAAATTGACGCGCCGGATTTGGACATCAGCGGCAGCTTGATATTTCTGCCCGGAAATCTTTTTGATGTCAGCCGCTGGGCGTCAACGCCGTGCGAGGCGCGGATCGGCGAGCCGGAAAGCCGTTTTGAAGTCCGTACGCATATTGCCCATCCTGTACCGTTTCAAGACTAATCGGAGTTTATATGAATGCCGAGTTGTTACTG
>DYRC01000352.1 GCA_020718925.1 Desulfonema limicola | reverse complement strand
TATACGAAAAATGCTTGACATATTATTCAAAATATAATTATTTCTCTATTGTAAAGATCGGATCAGCTATCCGATAACAGGTTTTTATTCAACGATACAAGAGGAACATCATGTTCATTGTCAGCAACTTTTTATCAGCCTTTGCACAGGTTATTCATATTATTCTTAATATGCTGATGTGGCTGATTGCGATTCGGGCGGCATTATCATGGGTCAGTCCTGATCCGTATAATCCGATTGTGCGGTTTATTCACAATGTAACAGAACCCATGCTGTATCAGGTTCGGAAAAGACTTCCGCTTCAGTACGGGGGAATTGATCTTTCACCGATCATTGTTATCTTGGTAATTGTATTCTCAGATCAGTTTATAGTGAACAGTCTTCAGATGCTGGCGCTCAGACTGAGATAATTTTATAGGAAACGAGGGAGATTCATGGCAAAGATAGACGCATTTTTCAAACTGATGAATGATCAGGGCGCATCAGACCTACATCTGGTATCAGGTCAACCGCCTGCGCTCAGATTACGCGGGGAAATTGAGCGAGTCAAGTACAAGGTGCTGGAAAATGACGAACTCAAAGCCATGCTGTATGAAATCGCGCCGGAAGACAAAATCAAGGTGTATGAAGAAACCGGCGATGTTGACTTTGGGTATGAAATTCCGGGACTTGCCAGATACCGGGCGAATTTTTTTGTTCAGAAATACGGCTGTGCGGCGGTTTTCAGACAAATCCCCAGTAATGTTCTGACTGCGGAACAGTTGGGGCTTCCGCCGGTGCTGACCAAGCTTGCCATGCTTCCCAGAGGTTTGGTTCTGGTAACAGGTCCTACGGGCAGCGGAAAATCCACCACCATGGCTGCGATTCTTGATTATGCCAACAAAAACCGCAAAGATCATATTCTCACGGTAGAAGACCCGATTGAATTTGTTCATAAAAGTCAGGGCTGCATTGTGAATCACCGCGAAGTCGGCAGGCATACCAAGTCTTTCGGAGCGGCGCTTAAGGGTGCGCTTCGTGAAGACCCGGATATTATTCTGGTGGGTGAAATGCGGGATTTGGAAACCATTGCGCTGGCGGTTGAAGCCGCGTCCACCGGGCATCTGGTCTTCGGAACGCTTCATACCAGCAGCGCGGCAAAAACGGTTGATCGTATCATCGAAGTATTCCCCTCCAGCCAGCAGGATCAGATCCGATCCACTTTGGCAGACGGTATTCGTGCCGTAATTGCCCAGAACCTGTTCAAAAAAATTCCCAAAGGCAGATGCTGCGCTCAGGAAATTTTAATCTGTACGCCGGCGGTGCGTAACCTGATTCGTGAAAATAAAACGTTTCAGATCAACTCGGCGATTCAGACCGGGAAAAAATACGGAATGCAGCTTTTAGATGATCATATTATGGATATGCTTCAGAAAAAGCAGATTTATCCTGAAGACGCTTATCAGAAGGCTGTTGAAAAAGCCAGATTCGTGCCGTTTCTGAAAACCCCGCCCAGTGTCTTAGATTAAGGAGTTCTGAAGATGAGAAAACAGGAAATTGACTATATTCTTACCAAGATGCTGGATGCTTACGGCTCTGTATCGGATTTGAACATTACCGTAGGCAAGCCCTTTCAGGTAGAAAGCGCGGGGCAGTTGGTAGGTGTTGATCTTGATCCGCCTTTTCATGAACTGACGCCGTTTCAGACTGAAATTTTTGCGTTAAATCTGATTAACGGAGACCGGCGCCTTACAGAAACGCTTCTGCGCGAAGGCTCATGCGACTTGGCGTATGCGCTGCCCGGCAAATCCCGGTTCAGGGTGAATATTTTTTCACAGCGGAGTCTGTATTCGATTGTATTGCGCCAACTTGCTACCAAGATTCCGACATGCAAGGATTTGAATCTTCCTGATGCGTTTTTAAAGATGGCTCAGGAAAAAAACGGCGTTATTCTGGTTACCGGCTCTACCGGAAGTGGAAAATCCACCTCTTTAGCCGGAATGCTCAATGAAATCAATGAGACAAAAGCTGTGCATGTGGTTACGCTCGAAGACCCTGTGGAATTTTCACATCCGCATAAAAAAGCCACCTTCAATCAGCGCGAGATGGGAAATGATTATGATAATTTTTCCAGCGGACTCAGAGCGGCGTTGCGCCAAGGTCCCAAAATCATTCTGGTCGGTGAAATGCGGGATAAGGAAACCGTAGAAATCGGATTGAGCGCTGCGGAAACCGGACATCTGGTGGTCAGCACCATTCATACGATTGATGCGGGACAAAGTATTGACCGTATTCTGGGTATGTTCAGCATTGAAGAGGAAAAGCAGTTGCGGATACGGCTTGCCGGAACGATCCGATGGATTGTATGCCAGCGGCTTTTGCCTAAAATCGGCGGGGGGCGTGTTGCAGCATTTGACATTCTGGGAAGCAATATGCGAACCCGCGATACGATTATGAACGGTGAAGTCGAAGGGAAAACCTATTATGAAATTCAGCAGGCAAGCCGGGCGTTCGGCATGTGTACCTTTGACGATTATATTATTGACCTGTATGAAAAAGGCATGATTACGGAGGAAACGGCGATGGGGTACTGCTCGCGCAAAGGCATTGTGGGTCGCGGCATTGATCAGGTCAAAAGCAAGCGCGGAGAATCCACGACCGATATTCAGAATTTGGAAATGGAGTAAGGAGGCGGTTATGGATATTATCTGTGAAAAATGTCAGAACACCATCAAAATTCCGGATGAGAAAGTTCCGAAAGGCAAGGCGTTTGCTATCAACTGCCCGAAATGCAAGAATAAAATTTCGGTAAATCCTGCAGCCGATCCGCCGCCTTCTCCGGCAAAAGCGCCTTCGGCTCCGCCGCCCCCGCCGAAGGCACAGGACGGAGAAGATAGCGAAAGCGATAACGGTGGTCCCGGCGGCGGATTTGAATATCTGGAGGCAGGCACCAAGACCGCCTTGCTGTGTGAATCCAATACCGATTTTCATGCCAAATTCAAAGCTGCATTGGAAAGCATGGGATATAAGGTGTTATCGGCGCAGGAGCCTCGTGAAGCTTTAAAGCAATTGCGGTTTCATGATTTTGATGTGGTGCTTTTAGATGAAATGTTCGGCACCCGCAACCCGGATGTCAATCATGTTCATAAACATCTGAGCCAACTTCCGATGAGCACCCGGCGCAATATTTTTGTTGCGCTGATTTCAGAACGCTTTAAAACCGGCGATAACATGCAGACCTTTAACAAAAGCGTCAATTTTATTCTCAATACGGCGGATATTGACCGGGCGAAGAATATCCTGACGCGCAGTATCAACGATAATAATGCGTTTTATCGGGTGTTCAAAGAGTCAGTTGTCAAAATCAAGGGGTAGGATGACTCCATCTTGAAAACAGGGTGATTTGATGAAAAAAATAGGAATTATCGGCGGCATAGGTCCGGAATCAACGCTTGATTACTACAAAAGAATTATCAGCGCGTTTCAACGTCAGGATGCCGACTATCCCGAAATCATCATTTACAGCGCAAACCTGACTGAACTGATGCAGATACTCAACGCCGAAGACTGGGGGCGTCTGACAGATTGGCTTTTGGATAAGATCAAATCTCTTCACAGAGCCGGGGCGGAATTTGCCGTGATCGGCTCGAACACGCCGCATATCGTATTTGATGCGCTTATCTCAAAATCTCCGCTTCCGATGTTGAGTATCATAGAGGAAACGTGCAGAAAGGCGCGGGGCTTAGGATTGAAGAAGCTCGGTCTGATGGGAACAAAGTTCACGATGTCGTCTGATTTTTTCCAAAAGCCGTTTCACAATCAGGGCATGTCGGTGGTTGTTCCTGAAGAAGAAGATCAAAACCTTATCCATCATCGGCTTTTTTCGGAAATTGAGTTGGGAATCATCAAAGATTCGACCAGAGAGGAAATTTTAGCGATTGTCAGACGGATGATTGCCAAAGATGGCATTGATTCAGTAATTTTGGGATGCACCGAGCTTCCGCTGATTTTGGATAAAGATAAATATGAGGGGATTTTATTTCTGAATACGACTGCGATTCATGCTGAAAGTAT
>DYRC01000351.1 GCA_020718925.1 Desulfonema limicola | reverse complement strand
TTATCAATGACCGTTTCGCCGCTTTGGGCATTGACGGTTCGCCACAGCGATTTTCCGGGTTCGATATTCCAAATCAATGTTTTGATAGGGATTCCGGGATATAACGGACGTGAAAACCGGCAGTTCATGCGCCGCACCTTTTCAGGCTGTCCCGGCACAAGGCTGGCAATCAATGCGCGGCAGGCAAAGCCGTGCGTACATAAGCCGTGCATGATGGGCTTTTCAAATCCGCACATTTTGGCAAATTCCGGATCCGCATGAAGAGGAAATATATCGCCGGAAAGCCGATACAGCAGCGGTTGATCCGGAGATGGCAGTGCCTCGACGACGTTATCCGGCAGTTTATCCGGGAATATCAGCTCTTTTTTTGGCGCGTTTTCTCCGCCGAATCCGCCATCTAACCTGCCGAATAAGCTGACTATGCCGGTAAACAGCAGATCGCCGTCAGAATGCCGCGTATTGCTTTCTGCCACAATCAACGCACCTTTACCCGCGCCTTTATCATAATAATTTGTGATTCTGCCTTCGGTGGTCAGAGTTCCTTCTATCGGAATAGGACGATGAAAAATCAACTCCTGCTCACCGTGAAGAACACCTGCCAGATTGACTTCGGAGGTTTTGCCGACATGCCAGAAAAAATCAAAAATCGCAGACATTGAAAAACTGGGCAGAACTTTCAGATTTTTTTCATAGCAATATTCCAATTCCGAAAATCCGGAGCCTACGCCCAGTGCATATAAAGCTGTGTCTTTCCAAGTATAATCTTTGACAAGCGGACCGATGGTTTGTCCGATGGCGTTCATATTCAAAGCCATGATGATATTCTCCTATGATTCGCTGACAGAGGGAAGTTCAATGTCGGGACGCATAGCATAAATCAGATCATCCAACTCCCTGCCCAGCACTGTTTCTTTCTCTAACAGCATATCCGCCAATTTATGGAGAATATCCGTATTTTCTTCCAAAACTTTTTTGGCTTTCTGATATGCCGTGTTAATGAGGGTGCTGATTTCAGCATCTATTTTTCGGGCAGTATCTTCGGAATAATCTCTGGGATGGGCAATTTCGCGTCCCAGAAAAACATGCTCTTCGCCTTTGGGATACGACAGAGGACCGAGGTCGCTCATGCCATAGATGCGAACCATTTTCTGTGCAATACCCGTTGCCTGCTTGATGTCCATCGCTGCTCCGGTGGTAAAAATGCCGAATATAATTTCTTCCGCAGCCCTTCCGCCGAAGGCGACAGACAATCGGCTTTCCAACTGCTTTTTGGAGTCAAAATCTCTTTCCTCATCCAAAAACCATGTAAGCCCGGCTGCCCGTCCTCTGGGAATAATAGTGATTTTATTCACCGGGTCCGGTCCGGGCAGAAGTCTTGCCACCAACGCATGTCCGCCCTCGTGGTATGCGGTATTTTTCCGATCTTCTTCTTTGATGACTTTGGATTTACGGGCAAGCCCCATATAGACTTTGTCTTTGGCTTCTTCAAAATCGTTCATTTCAAGACGATCTTTGTTCTGCTTGGCAGCCAGCAGCGCGGCTTCATTGACTAAATTTTCCAAATCCGCGCCTGAAAAACCGGGTGTGCCTTTTGCTATCATCAGCGGATCAACATCCGGAGACAGCGGCGTTTTTTTCATGTGAACGCGCAGAATTTTCTCCCGTCCTTTGATGTCCGGCAGCGATACCACCACCTGACGATCAAATCGTCCGGGACGAGTTAACGCCGGATCAAGGACATCCGGGCGGTTGGTGGCAGAAATCAGAATCACGCCTTCATTGGATTCAAAGCCGTCCATTTCAACCAGCAATTGGTTCAACGTCTGCTCACGCTCATCGTGTCCGCCGCCTAATCCGGCGCCGCGATGTCTTCCCACCGCATCAATTTCATCAATAAAAATAATGCAGGGCGCGTTTTTCTTGCCCTGAACAAACAAATCTCTGACGCGGGATGCGCCCACGCCTACAAACATTTCCACAAAATCCGAGCCGCTGATACTGAAAAACGGCACGCCTGCTTCTCCGGCAATGGCTCTGCCCAGCAGCGTTTTTCCGGTTCCCGGAGGACCGACAAGCAAAACGCCTTTGGGGATTCGACCGCCAAGGCGTGTGAATTTGCGCGGATCTCGTAAAAATTCGACAATTTCCCAAAGCTCTTCTTTGGCTTCGTCAATGCCTGCCACATCGTCAAAGGTTACTTTGTCGGATTGCTCGGATAACAGCCTCGCCCGGCTTTTTCCGAAAGACAGGGCTTTTCCGCCGCCGGTCTGCATCTGCCGCATGAAAAATACCCACACGCCTATCAGTACCAGCATGGGAAACCATGAGACCAGAAGCGACATATACCAAGGCGATTCATTCGGCGGCTTGGCTTTGACAGAGACGTTTTTCTGTTTGAGCATACGAATCAGGTCATTGTCCTGCGGCGCGAAAAGTTTGAATTTTTTTCCGCTCACTTCGGTTATCAGAAGCTCCTGCCCCTGAATAATGACTTCGGAAACCCGCCCGTTTTCAGCCATGTCCAGAAAATCTGTGTAAGACACCACCGGAGTTTCAACTACGGGCGGCTGATTGAAAAGATTATACAGCATAATCATCATCAGGGTGATGACGAGCCATAACGCCATATTCTTATAAAAAGGATTCAACGGATACTACCTCCTGAAAAAAGTTCTGCTTTCAAGACCTTCTGCGTCTTGGGGGTGATTTTGCCAAATTCTCCGGTTCTGTAACCAGCCACCCAGATCATCTCTTCCTTACACAACACCAGCGGACATAGCAGGCGGTCTGTTTTAGCAGCTTTGACATTGATAAAATATGTTTTAAGCTTCTGTCTGCCGTTCACGCCCAAAGGATAAAACCTGTCGCCCGGTCTGAAATTTCTGATATGCAGAGGGAATTGTACAACATCCGCATCAAAAAAGGCAAGCGTTTGTTCAATATGATATATATCTCCTATCTCTTCTATTGTTTTATACGAAAAATTCAGCGTTGCGCCGATTTCCGGAATAAGTATCCTGCCGGGAGATAAAATTTCATAACAATATAAGATAGTTTTATCGGTTTCGGGCATTCTGAGCGATTGCTGTTCTTGAATAAATATAAGACCTTCATTATTTTTTTCAATACGGATGCGGTCAGGAAGATGGATTTTTTTGCTGCCCGAATTTTTTTCCGACAGCGATATGACCGCTTCGATATGCTCAAACGTGATGCGCCGAATATCGCCCTTGAGCGTCATAATGGCTTTGCGGATAAGCCTGCGCTGCGCTGCGATATGCAGAGATTTGAATTTTGAAATGGAAAACCTAACCCCCCGGTCCCCTTCCCTGTAGGGAAGGGGGAGTCTCCAAATGTCCGTGGGGTCTCCCCTTTCCGTTTCGGAGAGGGGTCGGGGGAGAGGTTGTGTGCAATCCTCAAACACCGGCGTTATCAGATTTTCAATCCATTCTTCTTCGCTTTTGAGAATCGCGGACATCCGATTCAGATTGTCGGATATGCCGGGATTGTAATCGCGCAATATCGGAATCAGTTCATGGCGGATACGATTGCGGAGAAAATTCATATCGCTATTGGATTCATCCGACACATAATTCAGATTCTGCCGGGCTAAAAACTCCATGATCTCAGCGCGGGTGATGTTGATGAGCGGACGGACAATATTTCCGTTTCTTGCCGAAGGAATGCCGGATAATCCCAACGCGCCGCTTCCTCTGAGCAGATTCATCAGAATAAGTTCCGCATTGTCATCTGCATGATGTCCTAATGCGATTTTATCAAAGCCGTGTTCTTTTCGGATTTTTTCAAAAAACGCATAGCGCACCCGGCGTCCGGCATCCTCAAGCGATAATTTATGAATTTTCTGATATTCAGAAACATCTTCTTTGGCAAGATAACAAGGCAGATTCAGAGATTCGGCAAGATCGGAGACGAATAGCTCGTCTTTATCCGAATCTTGTCCGCGAAGCTGATGATTGAGATGCGCGATGCCGAGCCTCAGAGATAGTCGGGGCGCAAGGAGTATCAGGGCATGAAGCAGCGCGACAGAATCCGCTCC
>DYRC01000350.1 GCA_020718925.1 Desulfonema limicola | reverse complement strand
CACAGGGGATTGCCCCTACAAAATATCAAAAAATTTGCGGACAGGTACTTATTTTGTCAGAGATGTTATGACAAGAAGCTTGAACTTTCAGGGAGATGGTGCAGGTTGTTGGGAATGCAGCGGCTGTAAGAACAGTTATAAAGACTATAATCATTACGGTTATTAAAATTCATTATCTTGAAAATATAGTTCCTAAAGCGACGCCTCCCCTACCTGACGATATTTATGTGCAATGTGATCCGCAATGATATTGAACAGCAATGTGAACAAAAACAGTATAATGCCCGTAGCGAATAAGGCATAATAATGATCTCCGCGAAACGGGGCTTCTGCCATTTCTGCGGCAATGCTGGCGGGCATGGGGCGAACCGGATCGAACAATGATGTCGGTATCATGGCTGCGCCGCCGGCAACCATCAGCACGACCATTGTTTCACCGATAGCTCTGGACATGCCTAAAATAACGGCGGTGCTGATGCCTGAAATCGAAGCCGGAATAATCACTCTGAACAGCGTTTCCCAATGCGTTGCGCCAAGTGCGAGAGAACCTTCTTTCAATGCTGACGGAACGCTGTAAATCGCATCTTCGGACAGACTGCATATTGTAGGAACAGACATGAATGCGAGCATCAGCGCGGCATTGAACAGATTCAAGCCTGTGGCTATTCCGAATATTTCCTGCAAAAATGGCGCGACAATCACCATTCCGAAAAATCCGATAACCACCGAAGGCAATGCTGCCAACAGTTCCACCATCGGCTTGACAATTTCAGCCATTCGCTTTGAAGCAAGTTCCGCAAGATAAATCGCGGTCATCACGCCGAGCGGTATGGAAATCATGGCAGACACGGCGGTTACGGCTATCGAAGCCAGAATCAGCGGGAAAATACCGAAATCCGGCGGGCTTGACGTCGGATACCAGAATTTTCCGAAAACAAACTTGGCAACGGATATTTTCTTGAAAATCGGCAGCCCTTCCATAAACAAAAAGATCATAATCATAAACAAAATGGCAATTGAAGCTGCCGCCACGCATAAAAACAAAGCGTGTACCGATTTTTCCATTTTCTGACGCATAAAATTCCTTTCAGACTGCTTCTTTAATCAGATTTTCAACCGCTTTTCTGATCTGATCTCTTACCTGCCGGGTCTGTGCAAGTTTTTCCTCATAAGTCCCGTCAAATGAAGATGGGTCTGCAAAACTCCAGTGCAGACGTTTTACAATTCCCGGAAATATCGGGCATTGCTGTCCTGAAGATTCATCGCATACGGTAATCACATAATCGTACAGTCTGCCCTGTTTGAAAAAATCAAACACGCTTTTGGTTTTATGACCGGAAATATCAATCTCTGCTTCTTTCATTACTTCGACAACCAGAGGATTCAGTTTTCCGGGTTTAAATCCCGCACTTTCCGACTCAAAACGATCTCCGCTCAACTGTCTGACATAAGCTTCAGCCATCTGGCTGCGCGCGCTGTTATGAATACACACGAACAATACTCTGATTTTTTTCACGGTTATCTTATAGTCCATTGCTTAATTGTTTTGTTTTTAAAGATAAAATTCATTACCCCTCTCCGTTTCCAAAGAGGGGCTGGGGGAGAAAAATTTACTGCAACGGCACAAAACCGCTTTCTTCTACCAATTTCTGACCTTTATCTTTATTCAGCACATAATCAATGAAACCTTTGATTTCTCCGGCAGGCTGCCCCTTTGTGTACATAAACAGGGGGCGGCTGATGGGGAATTTTCCGCTCAACGCGGTCTCTTTGTTACCGACAATGCCGTCAACCGATAAGGCTTTTACAGACTCATTCACATAGCCGATGCCGATATAGCCGAGAGCGTTTGAGTTTTTAGATACTGACTGCACTACTGCGCCGTTGGATGCCTGAAGCAATGCGCCCGGAAAAACTCTTTCTTTTTTCATGATCTTTTCTTCCCAGATTTCATAGGTGCCTGAAGACGTATCGCGGGAAATAATTACGATTTCTTTGTCAGGTCCGCCGAGTTCTTTCCAGTTTTTCACTTCGCCTTTATAAATGGCTTTCAACTGATCCTTCTTCAGGTCTTTAATCGGATTGCTCGGATGTACTACCGGCACAAGCGCATCGTAGGCAACAGTAAAAGCCACCGGATTTACGCCTTTTTCTTTTGCCAGCTTTTCTTCTTCAGGCTTCATGGCGCGTGAAGAATTTGCAATATCCGTAGTTCCGTCAATAATGGCTTTTATGCCGTTGCCCGAACCGCCGCCGGAAATGGAAATTTTCGCATCCGGATGCTCTTTCATGTAAGCTTCCGACACTTTCTGTGCAATGGGCAGCACGGTGGTAGAGCCGTTAATGTTAATGTTTCCGGCATATACAACCGATGCCGTAAAAATCATTGCCAACAAAATAAAACCGATTTTTTTCATGTTTTTTCCTCCGAAAGATATTGTATCCTTATGAATACAGTTGAACAATAAACCCCAATTGTTAGAAAATGATTAGGATTGTGTTAAAAAATGGTGAGACAGAATATTTTCAGAAATGCGGTTTAGGGATGATTAGGTTTGTGTTGATTTATAGTAGTAAAAAATAGTGAATACTGCAATATCTGAGAATTTTGTTTTATAATTTTTCAAGCTCTCTTGACATAGATAAATTTCTAATTTTTTTAGCGATAAAAAAAGGATTGCCAAATGTATATAAAAAATATGAAGCTTCCTAAAAAACATGAATTATTTTCAACACAGGGGTATTTAAAATGGCAAAAAATACAGGAAAAGGTCATCGTGATGGTTCTGTAAAAGATCGTTCCCAGACTTATAATCCCAAGACGGATACATGGGTGAAACGTGATACCGAAACTGGTCGGTATATTGACCAAAAATCAGATGGTGAACCGTTCAAAGGTGTTACCAAAGAAAAAGATGGCAGACGCAAATAGAAATCTTACCCGATAACGGCTGCTACGATATATAGCAGCCCACAAAAGCAGAAAGAGGAGAATAAAGTATTTATGGCTAAAACTGTGGATGAAGGATTTAGACTATTCCTTTGAACAAAGGAGTTAAAGAGCTTGTGAATGAAGTAAGAACAAAGCAATAACGCATCTTTGACTGTACCTCCAATAAAATATCACTCTTTTCCATCGTAGCCTCGACGATAAGAAAATTTCTGCCAGCAACTCTCATTGCCGTTTCAGAAATTCATCCGGTGTCAGAATCGGGATATTCCGAAACGGGTTCAGTACAAGCAGATCATTATCAGAACTGACAATACATACTGCTTTGGCTGATACTGCAAGCTCTATGAATTTGTCATCTTTGGGATCACGACATACCTGAATACACTCTGTACTTTTTGCAAATACCGCCTCCCGCAACAGAGCTTTCAGAAATTCGGTTCGTTTTTTCAGATGGATGTAACGATCAAATTTTTTTCGGGACAAAACTTCGCTCAATTCATCTGCGATAACTGTCGAAAGAACAAGTTGTCCATTCTTCAAAGCTTTGAAAAGAGCTTGCGCCGGTTTTGAATGAAAAAACAGAAATGCGCTGACAATCACATTGGTATCAAACACATACAGCAGCTTATCATTCATCCATAATTTCCTTAAGAATTTCCGGCGTAAGTCCCCGTGATTGCGCCTCTTCGCTTGCTTCATACATAATATCTTGCAGGGAACGGGAAGGCTCTTTCATCTGATTCAGCCAGAGACTCAGCAAAGCATCCAATTTATAACGCTCCTGTTCCGAAGCTGATTGATATATAAGGGCAGCATCCGGCGTAACACGGATGGTGATTTCCTGAACTTCCATAATTCCTCCTTTTTTCAATCACAATCTAAATTGATAACATTCGCCTGTCAAGTTATTCATTCAAAGCAACACCTCTCCTATCTGAAGATTATGTTTGGATGATAACGGTGAATTGATAGAAAATGATTAGGATTGTGTTAAAGTTTTGTTTTTTTTATGCCCGTTTTTTCCGATAATCTTCTCAAGACCTTCAACCACGTTTTTCGCATGAATTGCCTGAACATTCATGGCTTCCGCAACCAAAGCCGCTTCCTGCGCGTTAGTTTTA
>DYRC01000349.1 GCA_020718925.1 Desulfonema limicola | reverse complement strand
GTGATGATGTCTCCCCCTTCCCTTTCAGGGAAGGGGGCCGGGGGGTTAGGTGAGTGTAAAAGCCGGTATTGAACGGACAGCAGAAATTTTCGGACAATTTTATGTGTTGACACACTCTGAAAATATGATATAGACAATCTTCTGCAATTACAGATAATTTCCGATTCAGAGGTATGAATATGAAGATATTGGTTATCGGCGGCGGCGGCAGAGAACATGCGCTGGTATGGAAAATTGCCCAGAGTCCGAAAGTGAAAAAAATTTTCTGCGCGCCCGGAAATGCCGGGATTGCGGAGATTGCCGAATGCGTGTCTGTCAGTGCGGAAGACATTGACAATCTGCTGGCATTTGCCAAAAAAGAAAATATTGATCTGACGGTGGTGGGTCCCGAAGTTCCCCTATCTTTGGGCATTACGGATCGTTTTGAAAAACAGGGATTGAGAATTTTCGGCGCGAGTCAGAAAGCCGCAGACATCGAATCCAGCAAATCTTTTGCCAAATCCCTGATGATCAGATACAGCATCCCGACCGCGCGGGGACAATCGTTTACAGATTATAAACAAGCCGAAGAATTTATCCGAAACATCGGTGTGCCGGTGGTGGTCAAGGCTGACGGGCTGGCTGCGGGCAAGGGCGTGATGGTCTGCGCGGATGAAAAAGAAGCCTTGACCGCGCTTAAAACCGTGATGAAAGACAAAGCTTTCGGAGATGCGGGAAACAGGGTGTTGATTGAAGAATGCCTGTTCGGCGAAGAAGCTTCATTTTTGGCATTCACTGACGGCAAAACAGTTCTGCCTCTGCCCACATCTCAGGATCATAAGCCGATTTATGATGATGATAAAGGTCCCAACACCGGCGGCATGGGCGCGTATTCTCCCGCGCCGGTCGTGGATTTTTATCTGCACAACAAAATCATGAAAGAAATCATGATTCCGACCGTCAACGCAATGGCAGCAGAAGGACGCCCCTACAAAGGCGTTTTGTATGCCGGACTGATGATTCATCGGGATCAGGTGAAGGTGCTGGAGTTCAACGGCAGATTCGGAGATCCGGAAGCGCAGCCTCTTTTGATGCGCGTTAAAAACGACATTGTGCCGATTATGGAAGCCATTATTGACGGGCGTCTGCATGAGTGCAGGCTTGAGATTGACGAGCGGGCGTCGGTCTGCATCGTCATGGCGTCTGAAGGCTATCCGGGATCATACAAAAAAGGATTATCCATCTCAGGACTTGACGCGGCGCGGCGCATGAAAGACGTCATGGTGTTTCATGCCGGAACCTCGCTCAAAGGCAAAGACGTTGTTAGCAGCGGCGGCAGGGTTCTCGGCGTTACCGCGCTGGGCGATTCGGTTCAGAAAGCCATATCCAAAGCATATCAGGCAGTTTCAAAAATCAACTGGGATGGCGTGTATTTCCGAAAAGACATCGGCAAAAAAGCCTTGAAACGACTTGCACCCAAAGTCGGCATTGTCATGGGCAGCGATTCGGACATCGGCGTAATGGAAGAAAGCGCGGCTGTTTTGAAAAAATTCGGCGTTCCGTTTCAGATTACCGTAGCATCGGCGCATCGGAGTCCTGAACGTGCCAAAGAATTTGCCGCATCTGCTAAAGAAAAAGGAATCAAGGTTATTATTGCCGGCGCGGGTCATGCGGCGCATCTGGCAGGCGTTATGGCAGCGCATACCACGCTTCCGATTATCGGCGTTCCCATTGATTCATCATGCCTGCAAGGGCTGGATTCGCTTCTGTCAACGGTTCAGATGCCGCCCGGTATTCCGGTTGCCACCGTGTCTATCGGCAAATCCGGCGCAAGAAACGCGGGTATTCTAGCCGTGCAGATGCTTGCTTTATCTGAGCCTGAATTGGAAAAAGAATTGGAAACATTCAAACAGGATATGGCAAAGCAGGTTGAGAAAAAAGCCAAAATATTTGAAAGTTGATCCGCTCTGCCCACAGCCGGACATGATTGAAGACGCGGCGCAGATTATCAGAACCGGCGGCGTGATTTGTTTTCCTACGACATCGCTTTACGGGCTGGGTGCGGATGCACTAAATACCCATGCGGTGGATCGGATTTTTGACATTAAAGGACGCTCTCATCAAAAGCCGATCCTGATCGTGATACAGCATCAGCGGACATTGGAAAAACTTGTGCGCCGCATTCCGCCGATGGCTGAACATATCATGCAGAAATTCTGGCCCGGCAAAATTACGCTGGTATTTGAGGCAGGGGATAATTTGCCGTCAAATCTGACCGCAGGCACCGGCAAAATCGGGGTGCGGCTTGCGCTTCATCCCGTAGCTGCCGCGCTGATACAGGCTGTGGGAAGCCCGATCACTGCCACCAGTGCAAATCTTTCAGGACAGCCCGGATGCGCGAATATTGCCGATCTTGATGCTCAGATTGCGGATCATGTTGATCTGATTTTGGATGCCGGAGAACTTGCAGGGGGAAAAGGCTCAACAGTAATAGATGTAACCGGTGAATTTCCTGAAATTTTAAGGGAAGGAACAGTTTCAGCATCAGATATTTTGAATTTTTTTAATAAACAGGGTTGACAAGCGCATCAGTTTTGCATATATAAGCATATCAATTTGCCGGAGTGGTGAAACTGGTAGACGCAGAGGACTCAAAATCCTCCGGGCTTCACGTCCATGTCGGTTCGATTCCGACCTCCGGCACTCCGTAAACATTAAGGGATTAGTCATAGTGGCTAATCCTTTTTTATTTATCAATCGCCTATAATCCTGAAAGGCTTCTCATATATGAGTTGACAAAATTATTTTTAATTGACAAATCAGATTAAAAATATATAAAGAGGTATTTGTAAAAATGAATTTATCCAAAAATGATAAGGAGAAATTTATGAAAAGATTGATGATGACGATAGCCGGATTGCTGCTGTCTTATTCCAATGTTTTTGCACATGGCATGTCGGATGCGGATAAGCAGGCAATGCTTGACGGCGGATATTTTCAGTTTGTAGGATTGGGAGCAAGCCACATGGTAACCGGATATGACCATCTGCTCTTTCTCTTCGGCGTAATTTTCTTTCTCACCAAATTCAAAGACATTGTGAAATTTGTTACGGCATTCACCATAGGACACAGCATTACATTAATCTTTGCCACGTTTATGGGCATAACGGTCAATTATTTTTTAATTGATGCGGTTATCGCGTTGACCGTTATTTACAAAGGCTTTGATAATGTTGACGGTTTCAGAAAATATCTGAATATGAACTCCCCGAATCTGGTGTCATTGGTATTTGTTTTCGGGTTGATTCACGGCTTCGGACTTTCAACACGCCTTCAGCAACTGCCTCTTGGAAATGAGGGACTGCTTCTCAAAATCATATCATTTAATATCGGCGTTGAATTGGGGCAGGTTGCAGCTCTGACGGTTATGTTGGCAGTATTGTCCTTTTGGCGCAAAAGAGATTCTTTTGTTCAGTTCAGCACCGTGTCCAATGTCGGACTGATATTTCTGGGCGTACTTTTATTTCTCATGCAGATGCACGGATATAGCCATAAAGTTTCTGTAAATGACCTTGCCTTCAGCACAGATTCTCATTATCATGCCCATAAAGCGATGGAAGCCAAAGCCGAGCTTGAAAAAAATCCGGCAAATCAGCAGAAAACCGGAGCAGCACATCATCATCATAGCATTATCAGACGGGTCATCAATAAAATATCAAAAATATTGTCCATGTCAGACAATTTTACAGAAAGTTATGCAAGTCGCTACGCATAACAATACTTCTCAACATCAAGGGCGCGGATATGGGTATGTCATACTGGCAGCCGTATGCTGGGCAGTATCCGGCTCTTCAGCCAAATTTCTGTTTCAACAGGGAATTTCTCCGTTTCAACTCGTGCAGTTGCGGCTTACCATTGCTGTCGCAGGTATTTTTTTGTGGCTGTTTATTTACTATCGTTCTCTGCTCAGAATCGAAAAAAAAGACCTCCTGTATTTTGTGATTCTCGGCGGGATGGGATTGGCATCCGTACAGGTTACTTATCTTTATACCATCAGCAAAATTCATGTTGCAGCGGCTATTCTGCTTCAATATCTTGCGCCTGTTTTTATTGCGCTCTATTCTGTGATATTTGCCCATGAAAAATTAAA
>DYRC01000348.1 GCA_020718925.1 Desulfonema limicola | reverse complement strand
GCAGACCCGGCTTCGCTGAAGGTGATTTACTGACTTTTTTCAGAATACGGGCATAATTCCGATACCGGACACGCCGGACAATCCGGTTTTCGGGCTTTGCAAAGGTCTCTCCCGAAATATACCAGATGCAGGCTGAAATCGCTCCAGTCTTTTTTGGGAATCAGCTTCATCAAATCCTGCTCAATTTTTGCCGGATCAGACTGCGCGGTAAATCCCAGCCGCCCGGCAATCCTTGAGACGTGCGTATCCACCACAATTCCGGGAATGCCGAATGCCGCGCCCAAGACCACATTCGCGGTTTTGCGCCCGACACCGGGCAGTTTAACCAGTTCTTCCAAAGTTTTCGGAACAATTCCGCCGTAATTTTCCAGCAGAGCTTTGGCGCAGGCGTTGATATTTTTGGCTTTGTTGTGATAAAAGCCTGTGGAATGAATCAGTTCTTCTATCAATTCCAAAGGCGCGTCTGCAAAAGCTTGGGGCGTTGAAAGCTTCTGAAAAAGCTTAGGCGTAACCGAATTGACCTGCTTATCGGTGCATTGCGCTGAAAGAATAGTTGCAATCAGCAGTTCAAACGGCGTATGATAATCCAACTGGGTCTTGACATCCGGGTATCTTGCCTTTAATATGGTGCGAATGGTATCTGCTTGTTTTTTCAATGTCATAACAATGAAAATCCTTATATGAATTTAAATCATCAGAAAATTCGTGCGCTGGGACTGTGTTCCGGCGGTTTGGACAGCATCTTAGCCGCGCTGGTTTTGCAAAAACAGGGCATTGACGTGGAATGGGTCAGCTTTGAAACCCCGTTTTTTTCCGCAGACAAAGCCCGCCGAGCTTCCCGGCAGACCGGCATTCCGCTGACAGTTGAAAATATCACGCCGATTTATCTGGAAATGCTCAAAAATCCGTCATGCGGCTACGGACAGCATTTAAATCCCTGCATGGACTGTCATGCGCTGATGTTTAAGCTGTCCGGAGAATTAATGAAAGCGCGCGGTTTTCATTTTTTATTCAGCGGCGAAGTGGCGGGTCAGCGCCCCATGTCTCAGACTAAGCCTTCTCTTCGCTATGTGGAAAAGCATTCCGGCTTTGCGGGCTACATTGTAAGACCGTTAAGCGCACTGCTTCTTCCGCCGAGCATTCCGGAGGAAAACGGCTGGGTGAACCGCTCCATGCTTTTGGGCTTGAATGGAAGATCGCGCAAACCTCAGATGAAACTTGCCGAAGAGTTCGGAATAACAGAATATCCTACTCCGGCAGGCGGCTGTCTTCTGACTGAAGATGTATATTCCGGGCGGCTCAGAGATTTATTTGAGCATCAGCAAATCCAAAGCGAAAGAGAACTTCACCTGCTGAAATACGGTCGTCATCTCCGGCTTGATCCGCAGACCAAAATCATTGTCGGCAGGCATCGTCAGGATAATGACCATATCATGTCATATTATGATCCGCAAGAGGATCTGAATATCCATATCAAAGATATTCCGGGTCCCGCGGTGCTGATGCCTCGCGGCGGCAGTGATGAGATGGTGCCGCTTGCCGCATCTATCTGTGTGTCTTACAGCAAAGCCCCGAAAGATACATCGGTTGAGGTTCAGATAACCACGCCCAAGACACGCGGGATAATTCATGCTCAAGCGATAGAACAGGATCGGATCATGGCATTTTTAATCAGTATTTAGGGTATTTTACGGATATTGCGTTTTCTTGTTGCATTTCCCCAAAGTATCAGCTATTAATATACAGGTTTAGACAAACTGACAGAACATTAACCAGGAGGTGACAGCATAGCCAGGTCAAAAGTAACCGATAAGGTCAACATCAATCAGCAGATAAAGGCAAAAGAGCTAAGGGTTATTGATGCCGAAGGAAATCAGTTGGGCATCATTCCCCTTTATAAGGCACTTGGCGCAGCGCAGGAAGCGGGCCTTGATCTGGTAGAAATTTCTCCGAATGCCAACCCGCCGGTGTGCAAAATCATGGATTACGGGCGGTTTCGGTATGAACAGACCAAAAAGCAGCAGGAAGCCAAAAAGAAACAGGTTACTGCTCAGGTCAAGGAAATAAAGGTGCGCCCTAAAACCGGAGAGCATGATCTGACGGTCAAGGTCGGGCATATCAAACGATTTCTTGAGAAAAAGGACAAGGTGAAAGTAACCGTCATGTTCAGGGGCAGGGAAATCACATTGTCGCAGCTTGGAAGAGAAGTGTTGGACAAAGTTGCTCAGGAAACCGCAGAGGTTGCAGTGGTTGAGCAGACCGCCAAGTTTGAAGGCCGTACCATGTTTATGATTCTGTCACCCAAAGGCTGAAAATTATGGACTGCAAGATATGGCTTCGGCTGACAATAGCCTTGTTATTGCTGACTTGCAGTCCTCCTCTTTATGCGTGTACGCTTTGGTCAGCAACCGGTGAGCGGGTTAAAGACGGGGGCAGCCTGATTGCTAAAAACCGCGATTGGCTGCCGGATCATTCTCAGCAATTACGCCTGATTTCTCCGCCGGACGGATTGAAATACATCGGTATTTTCGCAGTCGGAGGAAACGCCCCGGGATTGAAAGGCGGAATTAACGCGCAGGGCTTAGTTGTGGTCAGCGCGACAGCAGGCAGTATTCCGAGCCGGGAACGCAAAACGATGCGCCGCACCAGACATTTGTTGAATAAACTCCTATCTGAATGCGGCAGTGTGGATGAGGCATTGAAAAAAGGCGAATGGTTTATCGGGCCTCAACATCTTCTGCTTGCTGATAAACACAAAACCGCCGTCATAGAAATTGCTCCGAATGCTCAACATTCTGTAAACGTTACGCAGAACGGCGTTTTGTATCACACCAATCATTATCTTGATGATAATCTTCTGAAATACAACGAAAAAATCGGCAAAAGCAGTCTGATTCGCCAGCAGCGGATTTCCACGCTTCTCAATTCCAATCCACAGCCATTCACACTTGAAGATTTTATTGTCTTCAGCAATGATCAGAATGCCGGAGCAAATAACAGCTTATGGCGGATTGGCAAAAGCAACACAGACACCCGGACGCTGTTATCATGGATTGCGGTCTTGCCGCGTGATGGTTCGCCGCGTGTGTATGTGAAAATGGCAAATCCGGGCGAGCGTGAAAAGACCTATTCTTTTCATACTGCGGATATTTTCAACGGAAAAACCGAACTGCCTTGATATGGATAAAATCAAACCCAAAACTTATGATCAATACATCAAAGCCCTGATGGACATCAGCCGGGCAATTACTTCAGACCTTTATCTTGAAGAGATTCTCAAGCTGATTGTCATGGTTACGGCTCAGGTAACGGGCTTTGCAATCTGTTCGCTCTGGCTGATTGACGAAAATGAAACCCCGAAAAAAATCCGGCTCAAAGCCACGCAGTCCATTGATCCCGAATATGTCAAAGACCGCTCTTTGAATATGGATGAAGGCGTGGTCGGATTTGTGGCAACGCATAAGCGTCCGCTGATTGCTGAAAATATCCTGAAAGAACCCCGTTTCAAAGAAAAAGAAATGGCAAAAAAACTGGGGCTGGTATCCATGCTGAGTCTGCCGCTTCAGGTTGGCAACGAGCATGTTATTGGCGTTCTGAACTGCTTTACTGCCCGCCGTCATGTATTTTCCGAAACCGAAGTGAATCTGATCACCACCGTAGCCAATCAGTCGGCATTAGCCATTCTGAATACCGAACTGATGGTCAAAACCAGAGTTATTCAGGAAGAATTGGAAACCCGCAAGATTGTCGAACGCGCCAAAGAAGTCCTGATGCAGCGGCGCAGCATGAAGGCTGAACAGGCGCATCGCTGGCTGCAAAAGCGCAGTATGGATTCCCGAAAATCCATGCGTCAGGTTGCCGAAGCCATTATCCTTTCTGATGAAATCTTTTAGCTGATCCGCATCTGTTTTTAAGCAAACAAGCCAAGAGGTGCGCCCGGACTCTGTAAGATTCGGGAAAACCCTTTCGATGTTTTACGCCGGTAAGAAATCCCGGTAATCTTTTACGAGTTACGCAGTTGAAACCCGATTGCCAATTTTTTGAAATCCGAAGGATTGATATGATTATAGAAAGTATTCAGGTTGCGGAACAGAATCCCGAATGGATGACATAAGTACCTGTCCGCAATTTTTT
>DYRC01000347.1 GCA_020718925.1 Desulfonema limicola | reverse complement strand
ATCCTGCCGCTTCCGATCCGGCATGGCGGACGGAAGATACTGTCAGGGCATACTCTCTGAGACGGCTCATCGGGGGTTCCCGTTCAGGACCTGAAACCGTATGAAGGGTGGGACACACTGACCGGGGCAGCTCGGTGACGGAGGATCGGAAAGGACTCCGATTCCGAGCCTGCCGACCGGACATTGTCTCCTCCCGCATCCCGGACAGCGGCAACGGAAGAACAACAGACTTCCCGCGGTTACCGTCGGAAGTCTGATCGGAAAACCGGAAGTCGGATGCCTTTTCCTATTCATCCGTGAGTTGATGCCAGACGGTGATAAAAACAGACCTGATGAGCCGGGTGATACCGTAAGCAGATTGTTCCGGATGTCTCCGTCGGAAAAACATACGGTGGGCAGAGATCCGGGTAATCCTGCTCCGTCACCGTCATCAAAGTACAAAGCAGCTTGGATTTCAGAGAGCCGAATTTAAAAAACTTGATTATCGAGTATCAATACCCTGTTTGTGCTCTTTTAAAAAATCCGTCAAAACGCTTTTCCGTGCTTTTGACGAAAGTTATACTCTCCGTCAGCTTCAAGTCCTGCAGGCTCTGAGGGTGAAGTTTGAAAAGTTCGTAAAACAGGAGATTGTCTGAACCGGGATTATGAATCAGGATTGAAGGATATTGTTTAAAGTGTTATGTGTCATGTGTTATGTGTTATGTGTTTTTTTGTTCTTAACACTTAACACTTTTCACTTAACACATTTCACTTAACACCATCTTCATCCTTGCATCCTGATTCAAATTTCTCACTTCTTCTCACCCTTCTGAATCTTGACCCATTCATCTTTAAGCGTAACCGTTCGGTTAAACACCAACTGCTCCGGCGTTGAATCCGAATCCGCGCAGAAATAGCCCATGCGTTCAAACTGATACCGGGTTCCGGGTTTGGCGTCTCTGAGAGCCGGTTCAAGCTGACAATCACTTAATACTTCCAGCGATTTGGGATTAAGATTGGCTTTGAAATCCCCGCCGTCTTCCGGATCAGGCGTTGTGAACAGATGATCGTAAAGCCGCACCTGCGCTTTGATTGCATGACCGGCAGCCACCCAATGCAGCGTGGCTTTGACCTTTCTGCCATCCGGCGCGTCCCCGCCGCGTGTTGCCGGATCATAGGTGCAGCGCAGTTCTGTGATATTTCCCTTATCATCTTTGACCACACTGGTGCAGGTGATGAAATACGCATATCGCAGCCGCACTTCGCGCCCAGGAGCCAGCCGATAAAACTTTTTGGGCGGATTTTCCATAAAATCTTCCTGCTCAAGATAAAGCACCTGTGAAAACGGAATCTTGCGCGTTCCCATCTCAGGATTGGTCGGATGATTCGGGCATTCCAATTCCTCAATCTGATTTTCCGGGTAATTTTCAATCACCACTCTGATCGGACGCAGCACTGCCATCACTCTGGGCGCACGTTCATTCAAATCTTCACGCAGGCAATGCTCCAAGAGCGCAAAATCTACCGTGCTGTTGCTTTTGGCAACGCCGATGCGTTCGCAGAAATTCTGAAGCGCTTCGGGTGTGTAACCGCGCCGTCTGAGTCCTGAAATCGTAGGCATTCTCGGATCGTTCCACCCGCTCACATATTTCTCTTCCACCAACTGAATCAGCTTTCGTTTACTCAATAGGGTGTAAGTAAGATTCAGCTTTGCAAATTCAATCTGCTGCGGATGACAGGGCGTTTCAAGCGCGTCCAAAACCCAGTCATACAGAGGACGGTTGATTTCAAATTCCAATGTGCAGATCGAATGCGTAATGCCTTCCATCGAATCCGACAGACAATGCGTGAAATCATACATGGGATAGATACACCACTGGCTGCCGGTGCGATAATGGTCAATCTTGCGAATGCGGTAAATCACCGGATCGCGCATCACAATGTTGGGCGATGCCATGTCAATTTTTGCCCTAAGAACATGCGCGCCATCAGGAAATTCTCCGGCTTTCATGCGGGAAAACAAGTCCAGATTTTCTTCAATCGGGCGATTGCGATACGGACTTTCTTTACCGGGTTCTGTGAATGTGCCGCGATATTCCCGAATTTCATCCGCGCTCAGGCTGTCCACATAAGCTTTGCCTTTTTTAATCAACAGCACGGCAAAATCATAGAGTTTGTCAAAATAATCCGAAGCAAAATACCGATGCTGCCCCCAGTCAAAGCCCATCCATTTTACATCCTCTTGAAAAGATAGCACATATTCCATACTTTCTTTGGTGGGATCCGTATCGTCAAAGCGCAGATGGCATCTGCCCTTGTAATCTTTTGCCAGCCCGAAATTCAGGCAGATAGACTTGGCATGTCCCAGATGCAGATAGCCGTTGGGTTCAGGCGGAAAGCGGGTAAGCACCTGTCCGTTGTTTTTGTTGTTTTTGATGTCCTCTTCAACGATATTGCGAATAAAATTCGGCGGAGGGCTGATGTCAGGCGTAGTCATTATGTTTCCCTTCTTGTTAGTCCTTTTTTCCTTCAACCCATTTCATGCCCCAATGATAGGTTTTATCGCAATCCGGATGACTGTTATGGAACGTAACCAATTTTGTTACTCTGATATTTGCTCCGTCAAAATCCAGCATGGCAATGGCACAAAACGGACGCGGGTCTTTCTGCGTTCCCATCGGTACTTCCAACACCGGCTGTCCCGGCACTTTGACGGTGATAATCCCGTCGCTGGCTGCCCAATTCGGAACGCCTTCATAAATATAGGTATAAATCAGAACCCGCTTCAGGTCATTGAGATAGGCAAGATTGATCTTCATGTTTTCACCTGCTGCGGCTGCACCGGTGCGGTCATCGCCGAGATGGTTAACATAAGGCGGACGATCAAACGCGCCGAATGATTTTCCGAGCGGCTGAACCGCGCCTTTGTTGCCATCTCTCATTTCAAACAGACAGCCCAGATCAAGATCAATGCCTTTGGATGCGCCTCCGAGAATCTTTGAGAAAAAGCCTGATTTCTCGCCGCCGCCCTGATTCCAATTCAGGTTGATGAGAATCTCGCCGCCGCCGGTTTTGGACTTTAACACAAAGCTGTCGCCTTTGGATTTCAGCGTAACTTTGGATGATATTTTCAACTGCTCTGCGCCCGGAATCTTAGTTCTGAACTCTTCAAGCGTCATCACTTCGCTGTTGTTGATCAAAGATGATCCCATAAAGCCGCTGGTAAATTTGCAGATCACGGCAACAGCGCCCGGGCTTTTTGAATCCAACGGCACGGTGAAGCTGTCGCCGCGATCTGTTACCGCTTCCACTCGGGCGTCATAATTGGCAAATACCTTGTTTGCGCCGGCTGAGGCGTCTGTGAAATTGAGGGCGCAGATATACAGTTCTTCAAAATCATCCAATTTGGCAATCCGCATCTCTTCGCGCTTGTCTCCGCCAGCCGCGCCAACGCCCTCATCACCGGACAATTCGATAAACGGAAACTGGTTGAGGTTGCCCAGAGAGCCGCCCGCGTAATTCTGAGAATAAACGCCGCCCACGCGCCCGTCTTTGGCTTTGTAAAACGCCATCAAGTCCAAATCCACAGCAGATGTCCAAATCAGCGATACTTTCATCTGTTTGAACGCGCCGATTTCTGCTTTTGTTCCTTTTTGTTTGAGTTCCATCATGCACCTCGGTTAATTTGAAATTATTTCAAAGCGGATGAGTTACCCGGTAATTGTATCACGGATTGATAACTTGTCAATTAAGAATGGCAATTACGGGTGTAATTAAATCTGTCAGGAATCTTGAATTTTATAAGGATACAGTTTAACAGGGGTGTGAAACTTTCTGACTGTGAGCATACTGAAAAAAAGAGAACGGAGAAATGTTATGTCCGAAAAAGCATCCGATTCTGAAGAACGTCTGAATTCTCATCCGATACTGAAGGAAAGGTTTGAATTGTTGCCTGATATAATTGAAGATACAGGCGGTGATTATGATAAAGCGGACAAAGCGGAACCGAAATTTACTGAGGAACTGAGAAAAACCGGCAATGAACTGATGAACTCATGGGCATTGAGGCAGGAAAACATCAGGGCGGAAGCGGTAAAAAACAGAGCGGATACGATCTGTCACGGTAAGTACTATGCCTCAGATATTTCAATATCTATCCGCAACCGGACTGATTATATG
>DYRC01000048.1:1643-17829 GCA_020718925.1 Desulfonema limicola | reverse complement strand
TTTTTAATAGCAGATTTTTTCATATATGTAAAGATTATTTATTTTTAATCCCTAAGGAATTTGAGAACACAATCGGGCATGGTGTATCATTGATAGATTTTCACGCAAAGCAGTTTAATGGGAAAGTCCTGATCAGCAAGATGAGAATATCAATGAAAACCGCGAAATAGCCTCCGAATTGGGAATCAAAGGCATTCCGACACTGATAATGTTCAAGAACGGAAAGGAAGTTCAGCGATTTGTCGGTCTTCAGTCTGCAGAAACCCTTTCCGAAGCTCTCGAAAAAATACTTTAGGAATCTGATAGGAAGGAACGCGTTACGAGACCGAAGTTGTCAAGACATGTCTTTAAATTTACAGATAAAAAAGGAGATAGAGCATGGAGAGAATGTTCAAGGAATTCAAATTGGATAAGTTAACGCTTGCCAACCGATTCGTATTTCCGCCGGTAAAGACAGGCTATGGTACTCCCGATGGGAAAGTGACAGACCGCCAGTTGATTTTTTATCGCCGGATCGCTGAAAATGGTCCTGCGGTGCTGATTCCGGAGCCTGTATTCGTAACGCCTGACGGAAAGGAGCATCCCAAACAGCTTTGTGTGCATCTGCCGGAAAGCGTCAGGGAACTAGGAAAAATTGCGGATGTCATCCATGGTGAAAGCCGACTTGCCTGTCTTCATCTGAATCATGCAGGCGGGGGGGCAAATCCGAAAGCTTCGGGCAGCAAACCGAAAGCTCCGTCTGTAATGACATGCCCGACCACCGGTCAGGTTTCAGAACCCATGACCGATGAAGATATTGATAGGATTCTTGCGGGTTACAGATCAGCGGCACAGAAAGCCGGGCAAGCCGGGTTTGATCTGATCGAAATTCAGGGGGGACACGGCTATCTCATTTCCCAATTCCTGAACGGAAAGATCAACAAACGGACAGACCGCTTCGGTCAGAATCGTCTGCTGTTTGCCAAAGAAGTCTTTGCGGCGGTCCGGGCAGGCGCGCCGTCAATCCCCTGTATTCTCAGAATTTCCGGCAATGAAATGTCGCCGGAGTTCGGTATCGGCAGAGAGGACCTGCTGCCTCTTCTGAAACTGGCGGAAAAAACCGGAATCAGCGCGATACATGTCGGTATGGGAACTTCCTGTTTCAGTCCCCCTTGGTATTTTCATCACTCGAGCCTTCCTGAAAAACCGCAGATGGATGCGATCACATGGCTTCGCGAACAGATCTCGCTTCCGCTCATCATCGCAGGGAGAATGGGCAGAAAAGAAAAGGTTGTCAATATGATGGACAAGGGACTTGCCGATCTTGTGGCACTGGGGCGTCCTCTGCTCGCGGATCCCGATCTGATAGAAAAATGGCGGAAGGGAAATGATGAAACGGTAAGATATTGCGGTTACTGCTTACAGGGGTGTCTCCATCGGATGAAAGCGGGTGAATCGCTGGGATGCAATCTGAACCCCGAACTCGGTATGCCGGAACAGGAGCGGACGGACAAGCCTCTGAAAGTTCTGATTGCCGGAGGAGGACCTGCGGGAATGAGTGCAGCCTTATATCTGAGCAGACGCGGACATCAGGTAACCCTTGCTGAAAAAGAGAATCATCTGGGCGGACAGTTTGCTCTGGCATGGCAGGCTCAGGGCAAGGAAAAAATGCGGGACGGGCTTAATGCTATCGAACATGCTGTAACAACAGGCGGTACAACCCTGCTGACGGGCAGAGTTGCAGATGAAAAACTTGTAAAAGAGATTCAGCCCGATCTTCTGGTATGGGCAACCGGTGCAGTTCAAAATATCCCGAAAATCGAAGGGCTTGAGAAACAGTATGTTATGACATCGCTGGAGTATTTCCGAGAGGAGAAACCGGTAAAAGGACCCGGAGTTCTGATCATCGGAGCGGGCAGAACCGGAATCGAAATAGCGGAAAAGCTGGGCAGGGAAGGTTTTGATGTGATTGCCACCAAACGGACAGATCCCATCGGAAGCATGATGGAAATGATCAGCAAAAACCTTGCCCTGAAACGGATCGGCGAGATGGGCAATATCACGCTGATGCCGCATACGACCGTTACGGCGTTCAGATCCGAAAGCGTTGAGATAGAACAGGACGGAGAAAAGAAGTCTTTGAAACCTTTCCAGACTGTTATTCTTGCTTCAGGTATGATTTCCGCACCGGGACCCGGCGAGGAAATCCGAAAATCCGTTCCGAAGCTGGAGATCATCGGAGACGCTGTGAATGTACAGGATATTTTCAGCGCAGTACATGCGGGGTATCAGCTTGCAGGCAGATATTGAACAGGAGGAATCCGAATGAGTCATGTATCGTTTTCAGATATTGCCATAGTTTCCTGCGGAACTCTGAGTCTGGAACTGAACTATTTGAAAAAGGAAGGTTTTCTGGATGCCCATAGTTTGTACTATACAAAACCCGGGCTTCATCAGGATATTCCGGAGTTGGAACGTCAGCTTGTGGATCGCATCACCAAGGCAAAAGAAAAAGTGAGCAAGATTATCGTGGTCTATGGGGGAAAGTTCTGTTATGTCAATATGGACGAACCGACGCGCACCATGCAGAAGATCATTGAAGAACAGGGGACTGGGGTGGTAAGAATTCATGCTACTCACTGCATGGACATGCTTGCCAGTGAAGCGGAACGGGAAAAAATCGCTCAGGAAATCGCCGGAGGCGAAAAGGTTTGGTGGATGACGCCCGGGTGGATCAAATATCGCGAGGATGTTTTCAAAGGATGGGACAAAAGCGTTGCCAATGAAAATTTTCCCCGGCATACCGGAGGTGCTGTGGTTCTGGACGGCATCGGCTATCTCGATCAGTATATGGCAGAAAAACCGGAAGAATTTCTGGAATATGCCGATTGGATGGGAATTCCGATGCAGCCATATCCGATAAGTCTGGACCGGTTCAAATCGCTGCTTTCGGATCAGGCAGAGAAATTAAAATAACATAAAGAGTGGTCTTTTTAACCGGCATAATTTTTGCAAAACTGTGTGTGAGGGCAGCTTGGCATCTACCCTCCTGCGGGGAAACCTCCACTCGCTGCAAATCGGCTGACGGGGGACAGCCCCGGAGCCGGTTTGCATTTTTCAGTATTCTGATAGAAAAAAAAGGAAAAGTATGTGGAAATATCTTGAGTTAATCAGCAAGAATCTGGTAATCGCTATTCCGGTCGTGATGGTTCTCGGATTTGTTTTCGGAGTCATCGTTGACGCAGGGTTTCTGAAAAATCTGATTATTCCGTTCACGTTTCTTATGGTTTATCCCATGATGGTAACGCTGAAAATCAGAAAAGTCTTTGAAGGCGGGGATATGAAGGCGCAGGTGCTGACCCAGTGCATCAACTTCGCAATTGTTCCGTTTATCGCTTTCGGGATGGGGATATGGTTTTTCAAAGATCAGCCTTATATGGCACTGGGACTGCTGTTGGCAGGGCTTGTCCCCACCAGCGGCATGACCATCTCCTGGACCGGCTTTGCAAAAGGAAATGTCGAAGCGGCTGTAAAAATGACGGTCATCGGTCTGACTATAGGCTCGGTTGCCACGCCGTTTTATGTAAAGTTTCTGATGGGCGCGAATCTTGAGGTGAATATCATGGCAGTCATGCAGCAGATACTGGTGATTGTCTTTATCCCCATGATTGCCGGATATCTCACCCAGCAGGCTTTGGTAAAAAAATACGGAATGAAGGAATTTCAGTATCGGTGGGCGCCGCGCTTTCCATCTCTGTCCACCGCAGGCGTTGTCGGAATCGTATTTATTGCCATAGCGCTCAAAGCCAAAACCATTGCAGGATCGCCCCAGTTGCTGGTTATCATTCTGATTCCGCTTTTTCTGATCTATACGTTCAATTATATTCTCAGCACGATTACCGGCAAAATGCTGCTGCCCAGAGGAGACGCCATCGCGCTGGTCTATGGCTCGGTTATGCGGAATCTCTCCATTGCGCTTGCCATTGCCATCAATGCCTTCGGAACACAGGGATCGAGTGCGGCTCTGGTTATTGCCATTGCTTATATCATTCAGGTTCAGTCCGCAGCATGGTATGTGAAATTCACGGACAGAATATTCGGAAAAGCTCCTGAAGCCAAGGCTGCCGAACCTCCGGCTATCGTAACGGAGATCCGTCCTGCCGCAAAAATGACGGATGATCCGTTTTTCGTGCATGGCGGCGCCATTGTTCCGGATATACGGAAGATTCTTTATGTTACGGACTTGTCTGAAACCGCCCGGTATGCTGTCCGGTATGCGTGCAGCATCGCTAACAAATATCAGGCAGAAGTTACCGTGCTTCATGTTGTTCCTGACATGCTGGAAGAATTTTCTGCCGGAGCGGGAATTGACCTGACCGAACATTTCGGAAAAAAATGGGATGAATTCAATACAAAAAGCATCGCCATTGCCAAGGATGCCATACTCAGGCGCATTCGGGAGACATCCGAACGGATAACAAAGGAAATCCCATGCTGTCCTCTGACACAGGGAAATATCCTTGTGGAAGCCGGAAATCCTGTGGGCATTATTCTGTCCGTTGCAGAAAAGGGGAATTATGATCTGGTGATTATGGGAACTCACGGTCACGGAAAACTGGAAGGCGCGATTGTCGGGAGCGTTGCCGGAGGGGTTATCAGCAGATGTTCCAAGCCTGTGCTTGTCGTGCGTCTGCCAAATGAGAAATGAGAACTTCTCTTGTTTCCAAGCAGTAGCGCATAGAAACAAGAACAAATAGGGAGGTATTGACATGGAGATGAATCGCCGGTATTTTCTTAAATTGTCAGGAGCAATTGCAGCTCCCCTGCTGATTAAGGGAAATACATCTGCCCTGGCATCCGAACCGCCCCGAATATCCGCAGAAGCTGTCGGCTGTCTGGTGGATACGACCGAGTGTGTCGGATGTCGGAAATGTGAGCAGGCATGCAATGAACGGCACGGACTTGACAAACCGAGAGAGTCCTTCGAGGAGATGACTGTCCTTGAAAATGAAAGACGTCCGGATGAGACGTCCTACACGGTGGTCAACAAATATTACCCCAAAAACATCGGTTCTCTCACATGGCGTAATCGTCCGTCATTTGTGAAGTTCCAATGTATGCACTGCAATGACCCATCCTGCGTTTCAGCATGTATTGTGGGCGCCCTGACCAAACAGCCCGATGGACCGGTGATATATGACGCGGCAAAATGTATCGGCTGCCGCTACTGTATGATTGCCTGTCCCTTTCAGATTCCCGCGTATGAATATGGCAAGCCGCTGACGCCGCAAGTCAGAAAATGCACATTCTGCTTTGAATATATCAAGGACGGCGGACTTCCTGCCTGCGCTCAGGTCTGTCCGAGAGAAGTGATGACCTTCGGCAGACATTCCGATCTGTTGAAATTGGCACGCAGAAAAATGAAAGACAATCCCGGCAAATATGTTGATCATATTTACGGGGAATACGAAGTCGGAGGGACAAGCTGGCTGTATCTCTCATCTGAGCCGTTTGAAAGCATCGGTTTTCCGAAGCTGGGTACGAAAGTGCCGCCGCGATTGACCGAAGCGATTCAGCACGGGCTGTTTCAGTATTTTGCAGCGCCCATCGGCTTGTTTGCGATCCTCGGCGGCATGATGTGGTTCTCGAATTTTTATAAAAAAAATCCTGAAAACAATACTTCGGAAAAAGGAGACAAAACATGAATCTGAAAGAACACTTCGAGCCTGTCAGGGAAAATTTTCTCAGTCCCGGAGTCATGGTATTGCTCTCTTTGATGGCTGTGGGCGGTGCCTTTGCAGCCGCGCGATTCACTTTCGGCATTGGCAAAGTCAGCAACCTCAACAATCAGTTTCCCTGGGGGATATGGGTTGCGGTGGATGTGGCATCAGGCGTGGCACTGGCAGCCGGCGGATTTACCACAGGACTTATCGCATATATCCTGAACCGGGAACAGTATCATGCGGTGATTCGTCCCGCGCTTCTCACCGCAATGCTGGGTTACACCTTTGTTGTTCTGGGTCTTCTGGTGGATATCGGCAGATACTGGAACATTACCAGCCCGATCTTCAATCACAACGGAAATTCGGTTCTTTTTGAAGTGGCGATGTGCGTCATGATTTATCTGCATGTTCTGTATATTGAATTTATCCCTATCGTTGTCGAGCGTTTCAAGGGAAAAGTGAATCTTCCGGGTCCTTTTGCAGCAATGAACAGCCTTGCCGAATCCGGTCTCGGTATTGCGGACAGGATACTCGGAAAGGTGATGTGGTTTTTTATTATCACCGGAATTGTGCTTTCATGCCTGCATCAGTCAAGTCTCGGCTCTCTCATGCTGATTGCGCCCTACAAAGTTCATCCGCTGTGGTACACGCCTATTCTGCCGCTTCTGTTTCTGCTTTCCGCATTTGCAGCAGGCTATCCTATGGTAACATTCGAATCCATTATCGTCTCCAAATCCTTCGGGCGTGAACCGGAGATGGACGTGCTGACGCCGCTTGCCAAATTCATGCCGGTTCTCATGGGATTCTATCTGGCTGTCAAATTGGGAGATATGTTTGTCCGAAAGACTTATGTCTATCTTCCGGACGGCAGTTGTCAGAGCATTTCGTTTCTGGCAGAAGTCATATTCGGCGTCATCGTTCCGTTTGTGCTGCTGCTGATTCCCAAAGTGCGGAGGTCGCCGGGATGGCTGTTTTTTGCCTCGACACTCTTTGTCATCGGCATTCTGCTGAACCGGATCAATGTCTTTGTGGTAAGCTATACCCCGCCGTATATCATCAAGTCCTACTTTCCGGCAGTAGGGGAGATATTTATTACTGTAGGACTCATTGCCACGCTGATGTTTATTTACAGGGTTTTTGTTTTTATCTTCCCTGTGCTGGGCGCGCGTCCGGAAAAAATGTCGCCGATGATTCTGCTTATTTTTATGCTTGCCGCAGGAACAGTTTTCCATTCCCCGGCAACCGCCGAAATGCCGAAAAATCTGCCGGTGATTTCCGAAAAAGTCTTTCCATCGGTAGCGGATGCCCCCAAGCTGCACATAATTGACAGCCCTCTTATAAAGAAGTACAGCGATTTGTACGAACCGGTCCGCTTCATGCACAGCAAACATGCCAATGTGCTGGGAGACTGTACAATCTGTCACCACAGAATGGCTGAGAAAGCAGATGACAGATACGGAAAAAAAGTTACTCTGGCAGAACTCAGGCAGAAGAAAAAACTGCCCGCAGACTGCCATTCCTGTCACGGAAAGCCCTTTGATCCGGCGCATCTTGACATTCCGGGGCTGAAAGCCGCATATCATCGTCTCTGCATGGACTGCCACAAAGAAGCGGAACAGACGACACATATCCGGGGACCGGTTACCTATAGCGCAATGGTCAGAGGACCGGTTGCACGGACCCTTGACACCCGTGCGCCGACCGACTGTCTGTCCTGCCATCCGAAAAATGTTCCGGATCACAGCAAACTGGTTAAGCTCAGGGGCAAACCCGATGCTCTGTCCGTAACTGAAAACTGTCTTTCCTGTCATGAAAAAGAGGGAAAGTCTATTCTGAAAACTTCTCACTGGAACTGGCACGGACCTTCGCCTTATACACTCGGACATGAAAACCGCATTGATATGGGAAAAGCCACCAACACCATCAATAATTTCTGTATCAATCTCACCGGAAACTGGCCCCGATGCACCAGTTGTCATATCGGTTACGGATGGAAAGATGGGACGTTTGATTTCTCGGATATGAGAAAAATTGACTGTCTTATCTGCCATGATACCACCAAAACATATAAAAAAGACCCGCCCGGAGCCGGTTTTCCCGATAAAAATGTTGACTTGCTCAAGGTGGCTCAGAATGTGGGCAGACCCGGCAGATCCACCTGCGGCATGAACTGCCACTTTATGGGAGGCGGCGGAGATGCGGTCAAACACGGCGATATGAACTCCAAACTCGAAAACCCCGATAAGAGCTGCGATGTCCACATGGGTTCAAAAGAAAGCGGCGGTTTGGATTTCAGGTGTCAGACCTGCCATAAAACCCGTAATCATCTGATTTCAGGACGTAGCATTTCCGTGCCGGCAACAGAAGGGGATATTTCCTGTGAATATTGTCATACCGATAAGCCTCATATCGGAGACGGTCTGGTGGATCACCACATGAATAAGCACACAAAACATATTGCGTGTCAGACCTGTCATATCCCTCTCTATTCCAAATGTTCGCCTACCAAAATTTACTGGGACTGGTCAACTGCCGGAAATCAAAAAGCCCAAGAAATCAAAGGTAAAGATGGAATGCCTGTCTATATGAAGAATAAGGGAAGCTTTGTATGGAAACAGGCACTGAAACCTGCATACCGATGGTATAACGGCACGGTAAAACGCTATGTGCTGGGAGACCGTATCAATGAGAACGGCATTACCGAACTGACGCTTCCTGTGGGAAGCATTGACGATGCTTCAGCCCGGATTTATCCTTTCAAACTGCATTCGGGAAAACAGATCAGCGATGCGGTCAACAAATACCTGATTACGCCGCAGATTTGGGAGGGGTTCTGGAAACACTGGGACTGGAACAAAGCATCGGAAGATGGTATGAAACTCACGAAGTTGGCGTACAGCGGAAAATATGAATTTGTGGAAACCGTTATGTACTGGGGACTTACCCATGAAGTTGTTCCGAAAGAACAGGCACTTTCCTGTACTCATTGCCATGCTTCTCTTGCCAAAGCCCCTTACTGCGGAAAATGCCATCAGGAAAGACCCGGGGTTGATTTCAAGTCTCTGGTTACAAAAAGGAATGAAGATGTGCAGGCTATGTTTGAAAAATACGGCGCGGACAGTTCCGCAACTTACGGCAATTATATTGACTTCAAAGCATTGGGCTATGAAGGCGATCCCATCGAGGTAGGCGGAGGCAGATTTACAAAATTGCCTATGGTTATGAAAGCTGAGAAATAGAGGACGACAGTCCGAAGGAGTTAAACAAAAATGGGAACATGTGTCAATCATCCTGACAGAGAAACCGGTTTTCTGTGCATGAAGCACGAAGTGTATATGTGCGAAGAATGCCTGAAATGCCGGGATCCTGAGATTTACTGCAAATTCCGATCTTCGTGCATGATCTGGTTCATCCATAAACAAAGAAAACGGGAAGAAAAAGAAAAGCTGGCAGAATCCGCTGTTCAGAAATACACGGTCACATTCAAGCCGGATAACAAGTTTGCAACCGTATCCGATGGTGCGACATTGCTGGAAGCAGCTCAGGAAGCAGATGTCCCGCTGAACGCTTCCTGTAACGGAAAAGGCTCTTGCGGAAAATGCAAGCTGATTCTGGAATCCGGTGATATTAAAACCGTGCCGAGTACGCTGCTTGATGAAACCGAAAAAGGAAAAAATTATGTGCTGGCATGTCAAAGCACCGTGCATGGCGATGTAACGGTAAGAATCCCGGAAGAAACTATTGAGAGAAAACTCAGGATTGCCGGGATGGGCAAAGCGGAAACAGGGCGGTTAAAAGGGCTTGTCAGACACATCAGTCCCATGCTGGTAGAAATTCCTCTTGAACTCACGCCGCCGACACTGGATGATTCTGTCAGCGATCTGGATCGTCTGAAACGGGGATTGAGAAAAAGCGGCATAGATACGGATCGCCTGAGCATATCGCTTTCTGTCATGCGGGATCTGGCAACCGTGATGCGGGAAGAAAATTGGAAAATTACCGCGTCCGTGGTGAGAAAAAAATGTTCTGATGAAATTTTGCGGGTAGAACCGGGAAACGGAACAGCCCAATTATTGGGATTGTCAATTGACATCGGCACAACTTCGATTGTGGCGTATCTGGTGGATATGTCAGACGGTTCCATTCTTGCCGCTGCTTCGGGACATAACCGGCAGGCAGTGTGCGGCGATGATGTGATCAACCGCATTGTCTGTTCGGAGAAAAACGGCGTTAAAAAATTAAGCACCATGGCACTTGCCACGATTAACGGACTGATCAGCGAGGCAGTCGGCAGCGTGAACGCAAATTCCGGGCAGATCAGAAATGTGGTGCTTTCCGGCAATACCACCATGATTCATCTGTTATTACAGATTGAACCCAGATATATCCGCATGGAACCTTATATTCCCGCAGTATCGGAATTTCCTATTCTCAAAGCCGGTGATATCGGGCTGAAGGTCAATCCTATGGCTGCGGTTTTTGTCATGCCGTCTCCTGCCGGTTATGTGGGCGGAGATATTGTTTCCGGCTTGCTGTATGCGGGATTTCACAGAGAGACCCCGCTGACCCTGTTTATTGATGTGGGAACCAACGGAGAAATCGTTCTGGGAAACAAGGAGTGGCTGATGACCGCGTCCTGTTCCGCGGGTCCGGCATTTGAGGGCGGTGGTGTGCGCTGGGGAATGCGTGCCGAAGAGGGCGCAATTGAAAAAGTATCCATTGACCCGGAAACCCTCGTCCCCGAATATTCGACCGTAGGAGATTTTCCTGCCCGAGGCATCTGCGGTTCCGGCATGATTGATCTGATTGCCGAAATGCTGCTTACGGGCGTGATTGACCAGAGCGGTAAGTTTGTCAATCGTTCACATCCCCGGATAAAGCAGGAGAAAGAGGTAACCGCCTATATTGTGGAATTTGCCGATCACACGGGGATAGAGGAAGATATTATCTTTACCGAATCCGATATTGACAATATCATTCGGAGCAAAGCTGCGGTATATGCCGGGTTCATTGTTCTGCTGAATCACGCGGGGCTTGATTTTTCAATGGTGGATAAAATGATCATCACCGGCGGCTTCGGGCAGTATCTCAATATCGAAAGGGCAGTTACCATCGGTCTGCTGCCGGATATTGAGCGGAGCAGATTTCAATATCTCGGCAACAGTTCTGTTGCAGGCGCGTATATGGCGCTGATGTCGGATGAATTTCGGAAAGAGGCGGGGCGGATTTCAAACAGCATGACATACATTGACTTCAGCAGCAATTCCAGGTTCATGGATGAATTTACTTCCGCGCTGTTTTTGCCGCATACGGATATGAAGGCGTTTCCGAGCGTCAATATCCGGCGGTAAATGTTTAAGTACCTGTTCATAATTTTTCCCTTATTCCGCAGGGCATCCCCTGTGATTGTCCTGCGGCGCGGGGAAATAGATTTTTGGCAGCATAACCCATTAACAGAGGAGATGACGATCCCATGCAGGCAAGTAACATCATGGATACCTGTTTCCACAGCATCAATCCGCAAGACACCATTGCCGATGCGGTAAAAGCCTTTCAAAAAGCCAATCAGACTGAGAAAAAAGGCATATTCGGGCTTATCGTTACGGATGATAATGACCATCTTGTCGGCATGCTTTCAATGTACGACATTCTGCTTTTCATCCAGCCTAAACACACGCAGATCTGGGGTGAAATGGAAGACCTTGATCCGGATCAACTCTTTGACGAGCGTTTGGAGAGGGTTAAAAAAATACAGGTTCGGGACATCATGTCAACCGACGTGGTTACAATTTCCCCTGATACGCATATACTGAAGATTGCGGACATCATGATCAAAAAACATATTCGCCGGATACCGGTCATCGAAAACCGTGCGGTGGTCGGAATTATCTATCGGGCTGCGGTATTTTATCATCTGCTGAACAAGTTCACGGACTGAACAAAGAACCGATGAGACAGAAAAAACGGCAAAGGAGATGGCAATGCCGACAATCAGAGAACGCAGCATATTAAGCGGAATGCTGGTCAACGAGACCATGCGGCGGCAAGTGGTACAGCTTGCATCGGATCAGACTCTGGCAAGAGCGATTAATCATCTCATTCGTTTCAAGAGTAACGCGCTTCTGGTTATTGATGGGGATAGCAAGCCTGTGGGGGTAGTTTCCAAAACAGATATTATGGGCGCGTTTTATGCGGGTTTACCGGTAGAAACATCTCTTGCGGATATTATGGTCGGACCGCCATTATTCTGCTATCCGGATGATGAGCTTGAATCCGCGCTGAATGTCATGCTTCAAAACGGTGTCCACCGGCTCTATGTCAGGGGATCGGAAGCAAATACACTTCTTGGCACTTTGGCATACCCGGATATTGTAGGACAGATATATCGGTTTTGCCGCGTTTGCAGCAGGGGAATCAGAAAGAAAAACGATGCGGGTGATGTCAATCGTGCCAGAGTGAAAGAAACCATGACACGATCTGTGGTGTCTTTCAAGGAGAGCGATATGTTGAGCAGCGTGATCGAAGCGCTTTCTGCCAAAGGATTCGGCGCGGTGTTGATCACGGCAACTCAAAACCGGCAGCCCGTCGGGGTAATTTCCAAGACAGACCTGATAATTGCCTATCACCATGTATTATCAGCAGATATAACGACCCGCTCGGTGATGAGCGCTCCGGTAAATTCCTGCGACCAGGAGGATTTTCTGGTGGATGCCCTGCGTCAGATGCTTGCCAGAGATATTCAGCGATTATTCGTTCATGATGGAAGCCCTGACAATATTATCGGCGTTATGAGTTTATCCGATGCGGCGCGGTTTCGATCCGGTACCTGCAAAGCCTGTATGCCCAGCAGAGTCATTACCGGTTAACCATCCATGATCAGGGCATCGCTCTTCTTATATCTCCCAATCCTGTTCTTTTCCCATATCATTTCTTGGGATGGCAGCGCCGAACGTCAGGGAAACCGGGCGTTCAGGCGCGGACAGATGCGTGTAGAGCCATTTGCTGATCGCCATCCGGGTCTCTGGGGAATAAGAAATGCCTTTGTTCAGAACAATAAACGCTTTGAGTCGGGCGTCATTTTTATTGCCGATTAGCCGAATGCTGCATTCTTTTATCCACGGATGAGCGCGTATTTTCTGAGCCACTGCATCAGGAAACACATTGACGCCCCCAATCTGAGATGCCCCGTCTTTTCGGCGCACAGGGTAAAAATGCGTGTCATCTTCCCAACTCATCTCATCCATCAGGCAGAGGGTATCCTTTTTCAGATAAGAAAAAAGCTGATAGGGCTGAGTATGATCATGCCTGAAGCCCACGCCGCCGGTTTCCGAAGAACCGTAAATTTCAGTCATCCGGCATAATCCTTTGGAAATAAGCGAGCGGATCAGATCGGGCTTGCAGGGCGAAGTGGAGGTAACGCCATAGCAATTTTCGGTAAAATGAGAAATTATATCATTGAGATACTGCCAATATAGTGGAAAAGAAACTATCAGATCACCGGGCATCAGCTTTTGCTGTGATGAGCCATCATCGCAGACAGGAATATCCATGTATCGGGGCAGTGCGGCGGTGAACAGAAATCCGTAAATATGATGCGCCTTTACAGCAGCAACAATGCGCCTGCTGTTTGCAAATATCCGGGCATGTTCGGCAATTTCGCGTTCAATATCGTGCCAAGTATGTGTGCAGAATTTGGGTTCTCCGGTGGAGCCGGAAGTGCTGAAGATAATCTTCTCCCTGCTCATGCCCTGATGAACAATTTCCGCCCAATCTCCTATTGTTTTATAGCGCAGGAGATAATCTTCAATGCCGCTTTCATGCAGGCAGAACATTCGGCTGACTGAGCCTGCAAGACTCAGCAATTCGATAGAATCAGCTTCAAGCCCGCCGACAGTTAACGGAGTTTTATCCGTACAGGAAGCTGTCGGCAAAATGTCATCTGATGAGCATCGGCTTTTTTTCAGTCCGGCATGGATAAGGCTGACAAGAACTCTGAAAATATCTGATATTTCAAGGCTTATCATAGCCGTTTAACGATAATCCAGTATGTGTCGCCGACAATTGCCTTTTTCATGTGAACTTTCACTTTGGTCGGTTTCATGTTGTAATCAAACACATATTCAAATAAGTTATTAAGATTGTTATTTTTAACACCTTCCAAGAACGCGCCGTAAAATTCCGGGCGGCGGGTGCAGGGTGCTACTTCTGTGAAGAAATTTTTTCCGATAACATCTTTAGCGTTTCTGCCGGTGATTTCCGCTTCTGCTGCGTTGTATGACAGAATCTTCCCGGTTTTATCCAACTGAATCGTGCCGAAAGCCAGCTTATCCAGTTGCGTTTTGGTCATTTTGGCAAGAATATTTTCAATATCCTCAGCCCCGAAAGATATAACATTGAGATGCTCCATGATGATTCTCCGTATTTTTGGGAAACAAAAGGGTTTTCTGTCTGATTTTGTATCTGATTTTTCAGTAAAAGTAAATCGGATTTTAAAATCTGATGCAAAGTTGTCTGAGCATTTGAAGCATCAGTTTATACCGATTCGCTATCAAAGCACCCCTCCCCCGGCCCCTCCCCTGAAAGGAGAGGGGAGTACCGATGATGTCTCCCTCTTCCCTCTCAGGGAAGGGGGCCGGGGGGTTAGGTGGGTTTGAAAGCGATTTGGTATTAAATCTCCGGCGGTTAAAATGGTTCTTGCGTAAGTCCTGTTGAAAAATCAACTATTTTTATACCGAAAAACATGAAAAAATGTTATATATTTTCAAGTTCGCTTGCTTAAAAATATAATCACAGGCAAAGATGATCATTCAAAATAACATGCTTCACATATTTATCAGAGCAGTCCTTGCCTGTTTCTTATGTTGGGGAACAGGAACATCGGCTGCGGCGGAGGAGGACAAAGCTATGACCGGAGAAAAAGTTCGTGAGTCGGCAATTGCAGGCTCATGGTATCCCGGAGAATCGGAAAATCTTAAAAAAATGCTTCAGGGTTTTTTGGAGAAAGTGCCGGAAACCGTGTGTCCGGGACAGTTGACTGCGCTGATTTCCCCTCATGCCGGATATGTGTATTCGGGACAGACCGCAGCATATTCGTATAAATTTTTGGAAAAACAGACTTATGATACGGTGGTGGTGATTTCGCCCAGCCATCGCGCTCATTTTACCGGCGTTTCCGTCTATGATCAGGGCGGATTTAAAACGCCTTTCGGCGTCATGCCATTGGATACGGAAATCATTTCCGCGCTCAAAGCAAAAGACGCTACTATCCGCTTTATTCCCGAAGCCCACGCATCAGAACATTCTTTGGAAATTCAACTGCCATTTATTCAATATTTCATGCCCAAAGCCAGATTGGTGCCGCTGGTCATGGGCGATCAGAGTCTTCAACTGTGTCAATCGCTTGCAAAAACCATCGCCGATACCGTGAGAGGCAAATCTGTGCTGCTGGTTGCCAGCACCGATCTTTCTCATTTTCACACAGATAAAGAGGCGCGAAAGCTGGATCAGGTGGTGCAGGATAAGGTGAAAAATTTTGACCCGGAAGGCTTGAGCAACGCTCTTGCATCCGGACAATGCGAGGCTTGCGGCGGCGGACCCGTCGTAGCAGTCATGTTGGCAGCCAAAATGCTCGGCGCAAGTCAGACGCAGATATTGAAATACAGCAATTCCGGTGAAATCTCCGGTGATTATGAACGGGTTGTGGGTTATCTGTCCGCAGCAATCTGGAAAAATGCTGCTCAGAAAAAAGGCGCGGCAGATTTCGGATTAAGCGATGAAGACAAAAAGGTGCTTCATCAGATTGTCCGCGACACCATTGAAGGCAAATGCTTGAAAAAACCGCCCAAAGCTTATGATATATCGCCGACGCTCAAAGAACTCAGAGGCGCGTTTGTAACCCTGCATAAACACGGACAGCTTAGGGGCTGCATCGGACATATCGTAGCGCATTTTCCGCTGGCAGAAACCATTTCCAGAATGGCAACTGCCGCAGCATTTGAAGACCCGCGCTTTCCTCCGGTAACGGCTGATGAACTCAAAGATTTGGAAATTGAAATTTCCGTCCTGACGCCGTTTCAGAAAATCAGCAATGTTGAAGAAATTCAAGTCGGCGTTCATGGGATTTATATGAAAAAAGGATTTCATTCAGGTCTTCTGCTGCCGCAGGTGGCAACGGAATACAAATGGGATCGCAAGACCTTTTTGGAGCAGACCTGCCGCAAAGCCGGATTGCCGGGCGATGCGTGGAAAGAGCGGGATATGGAAATTTACATTTTTGCTGCTGATATTTTCTGATACAACGCCGAGCGATTCATTGCCCGGATAGAAGCTCAAGCCTGCTGAAGCGGGCTACATTCGGATTAGCTGGCTTCAGCCTGCTTAGGCTTATAGCCCCGAAATTTATTTCGAGGCGTTATCCATCAGCTTATAGCCGCGCATTCGTTCAGTATGGGGAAATACTGCTCAAAGAAATAATCCTGCTCATA
>DYRC01000048.1:0-1543 GCA_020718925.1 Desulfonema limicola | reverse complement strand
CCGCGCATTCGTTCAGTATGGGGAAATACTGCTCAAAGAAATAATCCTGCTCATAAGGCAGCAGACAATTTTCACATGAAAAACCGGCATCTTCTTCGATATTTCCGATGCTCAGAGAAAACATCCCATCTTCTGAAAAATACTCGTGGCATCTCAGGCATTCTTTTTTTGACATATCTTTTCTCCTTTATTTATCCGCATTCCGCCCCGAAAGGGCAGCGTGATAGCTGAGTCCGCTTTTTTCCTTTTAAAATTCCGCTGGCAAGCGAAATGCTTCTTTTGCCGTAAGCTTCGACACATTCGGATAATTCGGATAATTTCATCGTTTCTCTCGAATTGACCGCCTTGAGCAGCACCGGCAGGTTGACAGACGATATAACATCCGTACGCCCCTCTTCAATGAAAGAACAGACGATATTGCACGGCAAGCCACCGAACATGTCCGTAAAAATCAGCACACCGTCTCTCCGATCAACTCTCCTTATTCCTCTGGCAATTTTTTCACGCAGTTTATCCGGCTCTTCCGAATCCGTAGAAATCGCAATAACTGACTCCGGCGTATCTCCGAGAAGCATTTTAGCCGAATCAATGAGTACCTTGCCCAGTTGATTATGGGTAACAATCAGGATTCCGATCATAGTACCTCATCACAAAGTGTGTTTTTTATATTCGTTTTTATCGAATTTTTTATAAGATGTCAAGGCATAATTCGTTTTTATCGAATAAATTTTACTTGCTTTTCTCTTAGGTTTTATGCGAATATATTGAGAATATCCCAAATAGAAGGAAAACAGACGATGGATACGACAGATCATTTTCGGGCAGCGTTCAGATACTGCCTGAAACATTCGGATTTCAAGAGTCAGAAAGCCGTTGCCGAAGCCGCGCAGATAGCCGAAAGCAGCGTCAGTGAAATGCTGACAAAAAAATCCTACGGCATAAAAACCCAAGCCAAAATTGCCAAAATATTCGGCTATGATGATGTGTTGGATTTTCTGGCGCTGGGGCGCAAAGTTTCAGAAGGTCAGATGCCTGTCAAAGATGATGCCGAACATCATATCCGCATTCCGCTGTATGCGTCCGGCAAGCTTGCCGCCGGTGAAAACGGCATGATATTTGATCCGTATGAAGAACCGGCATCAACGCTGATGATTCCCCGGCATGAGGTGTTCGGGAGAAAAAATCATCATTTGGCGGGCTTGCTCGTCGGCGGAGAGAGCATGTCTCCGATCATTCCCAAAGGCTCGGTGGTCATTGTTGACCCGGATGATCGGGAATTTTCAAACAATAAAATCTATGCGGTGAATTATCCGCAGAATGGCGAAAACATTGCTGCTGTCAAGCGCGTTCAGAAATGGAAACACGGCTTTGTACTTTTAAGTTCAAATCCCGAATATCCGCCGGAGTTATCCGAATCCGATTGGCGGGATTTATGTGTCGGCAGAACGATCTGGGTTTGGAAAAGCCTTGAAGATATGTAACTTTTCAGCAAAGGGTTAAAAAATGACAGAACTGTTTTTTGTTCTTATAATTTTAGTCGCTT
>DYRC01000346.1 GCA_020718925.1 Desulfonema limicola | reverse complement strand
TTGAAACATCCGTCAATGAAATATTTCAAAGGGTGCAAGTGGCTGATTTGGTATTATAAAAACAAGGCAAATCTTGGAAAGGACTGGGGACGTTCCCATGAGAGCATTCTTCATCTGAGAAAAGGAAAAAAATTTACTTTCAATACTGATGATGTGAGAATCCCATACAGGACGCACACTTTAAAATATCCTTTGCATCCGCAGGCAGTTACAAGCCAATATGGAAATAACGGAAAAAGATCGGAAGTCTGGATACCGCATCCGAAAGGCGCGAAACCCAGAGATGTGCTGGAAATACCTACGATATGCAACGGCATGGAAGAAAAAACCCCGCATCCGACTCAGAAGCCGGAAAAGTTGATTCGGCGGCTGATGTTGGCTTCCAGCAATGAAAATGATATAATTCTCGATCCTTTTTCCGGATCAGGCACGACCTTGGCAGTTGCCGAACAACTGAACAGAAAATGGCTCGGCTGTGAAATCTGCACAGAATACAATCAATGGGCTATCAGACGAATTGAAAATGTGATATATAAAACAAAAGAAAAATGGATCGCGCTTGATTTTGAAAACGATGAAAGAAGGCATAAGAGGCTTATCGGATAATTTATGACGGATAAACTGATAGTCAGCGTCCGGGGACTTTGCAAAAACTTTGACAGCAGCGGTGTAACGCTTGAAATTTTAAAAGACTTGGATTTGGACTTGGAGAAAGGTGAGAGCGTGGCGGTTGTCGGCGCGTCAGGCATCGGCAAATCCACGCTCCTGCATATACTGGGAACACTGGATCGCCCGGATTCCGGCAAAGTTTTGTTTCAGGGAAAAGATGTATTTCGCTTTGATAACGAGCGGCTGGCAAAATTCCGCAATCAGAGCATCGGATTTGTGTTTCAATTTCATCATCTGCTGCCGGAATTTACTGCGCTTGAAAATGCCATGATGCCGGGGTTGATTCAGGGACTTGACCATCAGCACGCAAAATATTATGCTGAACAATTGCTGGTTCGGGTAGGGCTTCAATCGCGGCTGTCTCATCGGGTTACGGAGCTTTCCGGCGGAGAGCAGCAGCGCGTGGCAATTGCGCGGGCGTTGGTGCTTAAACCTATGTTATTATTGGCAGATGAGCCTACCGGCAATTTGGATAAACGAAACAGCGTACTGGTTCACCAACTGTTGTATGAATTGAATCGGGAACTCGGAATGACTTCGGTGGTGGTTACGCATAATATGGAGCTTGCAGCATATATGTCGCGCAAAGTAACGCTCAAAGACGGAAAATTGGCAGAAACGGAGTAAGTCATGTTATCAAAAAAAGTAATCGGCTGGGTGCTGGGGATAATCTTGTTGAGCGGCGTCAGTTTTGCCGCAGAAACCGTGCGGGTAGTTGTCATGCCCTTTGATATTTATTCCAAACAGGATAACAGCGCGTATCTGAAAAAAGATATTGCGGATGCTGTTAAGAAGAACCTGAAATCAGACGGCGCGGTGATTGTTGAGCCGGTCATACCGGGTTTTTCATGGGAAACTGCCCCAAAAAGCGTTGAAAATATTCAAAAAATATGCGTTCAACTGGGTGCGGATCTGGTGATATGGGGAAGTCTGACCCGCTTTGAGCAGAAATTCAGCGTGGATGCAAAAATGCTCGCAGCTTACGGAGAAAAAACGCCGACGCTGTTTTACGGCGAAGGTGAAAATATCGAAACTCTGCCCGGCATAGTGAAAAAACTGAGCCGGGAATTCAGCTTAAAGCTTTTCCGGCGGGATAAAGTGGCAAAAGTTCAGGTGTCCGGGAATAAACGCATTGAAGCAGATGCGATTGAGCGGATAATCAAAACCAAGCCCGGAGACGTATATCTGGCGCGAAGTCTTTCCGATGATTTGAAAGCGGTTTATGCGATGGGCTATTTTGAGGACATTCGCATTGAGAGCGAAGATACGTCAAAAGGAAAAGTGATTACCTTCAATGTTACGGAAAAGCCGACCATTCACAGTATCCGCTTTAAAAATAACCGTGAGTTTCAAGAGGACAAACTCAAAGAAAATCTGACGCTCAAAACCGGGGCTATTCTGAATCTTTATAATATCCAAAGCAATGTCAGGCGTCTTGAATCCATGTATAAGGATAAAAATTATCATAACGCCCGTATCACTTATGAAATCAAGCCTTTGGATAACAATCAGGCGGATGTGGAGTTCATCTTTGACGAAGGCGATAAAGTCAAAATCCGAAGCATCAATTTTATCGGAAACAAGGCTTATGGCAGCAAAGAACTTAAAAAAGTGATGAAGACCTCTGAAAAGGGCTTTTGGTCATGGCTGACATCTTCGGGCGAGCTGAATCGGGAAGATCTGAATCAGGATGCGGCGCGGGTTGCGGCATTTTATCAGAACAAAGGCTACATTCAGGCAAAAGTGGGCGATCCGGAAGTGGTGTTCAAAGACAACCAGATAGAGATTACCATCAAAATCGAAGAGGGCTTACAGTATAAAGTCGGCAAAGTCAATGTGTCCGGCGATCTGCTTTTATCTGCGGATAAACTTTTGGAAAAGCTCAATATCCGCAAAGAGACATACTTCAACCGCGAAGTTGTGCGAAATGATATGTTAGCCATTACCGATATTTATTCAAATGATGGCTATGCCAATGCGGAGGTTTCGCCCAAAGTGGATAAAAACGACAAGACCCTGATTGTGGATATTACCTATCAGATTAAGAAAGGTCATCAGGCATATTTTGAAAAGATCATCATCGGCGGCAATACCAAAACCAGAGACAAGGTGATTCGCCGGGAACTTCAGGTCTATGAAGATGAACTTTACAGCGGCGCTAAAATCAAGCGGGGGGTCAGAAATCTGCAACGGCTTGATTTTTTTCAGGATGTCAAAATCAATACATCCAAAGGCAGCACCGATGATAAACTGATCTTAAAGCTTGACGTTGCTGAAAAACCCACCGGCACATTCAGTTTCGGCGGCGGTTACAGCAGCGTTGAAAATGCGTTTATTATGGGTTCTGTTGCCCAGCGAAATCTTTTCGGGCTGGGGCAGATTCTTGAACTCAGGGGGCAGATTGGCAGCGTAACTCAGCGCTATACTTTAAGTTTCACAGAGCCATGGTTGTTTGATATTCCGTTGTCCGCAGGCTTTGACATCTATAACTGGAAAAGAGATTACGATACCTATTACAGAAACAGCAAAGGCGGTACGCTTCGCGCCGGTTATCCGGTTTTTGATTACACCCGGCTTTATCTTTCTTATGGGTATGATATTTCTGACATTGAAGAAGTAACCGAAGATGCTTCGACTCTGGTAATAGACATGCAGGGACGCTACATCACCAGCAGTGTTACCACCACCCTGCGCTATGACTCCAGAGATAAAGCGTTCAATCCGACCGAAGGCGGGGATCACAGTGTCAGTGTGCAGTATGCGGGAATCGGCGGAGATGTCGGATTTACGAAATATATTGCAGAATCAGGACAATATTTTCCCTTATTCTGGGGAACTACGGGGCTTCTTCATGCCAGAGCCGGCGCTGTTCAGCAGACTGCGGATAAAAAGCTGCCGGATTATGAGCGGTTTTATCTGGGAGGCATCAATTCGCTGAGAGGCTTCCGATGGAGTGATGTCTGTCTGTATGATGAATATGGGGAGAAAATCGGCGGAACAGCGTTTATGCAGTTCAATGTTGAGTATATTATTCCGCTCATCAAAGAAGCGGGCGTTGTGGGCGTGTTGTTTTACGATACCGGCAATGTGTATGACGGATACAGTAACATCAGTTTCAGCGGATTACGCCAAACTGCGGGTTTCGGATTCAGGTGGTATTCTCCTATGGGTCCCCTGCGGATTGAAAACGGCTATATTCTTGACCCGAAAGAAGGCGAAAGCCGGAGCGGGAGATGGGAATTTACTATGGGCGGAGCGTTCTGATAAAGCGGTTTATCTTCTTCATTTCTCAATCAATGATACGACAGTGAGCTGTCAACACTATTTTACTCAGATCATTCCGATCCGGCTCACTGTCAGACCTGTTATTTCGGAAATCGAATGAATATCTATGCCTTTGCGCTTCATCTTTCCGGCAATCTCAATCTTTTCTTCTTCTCTGCCTTCTTCTCTGCCATCCTCAAATACGCCTTTGTCATAGCGTCTCACTCTTTCGATAAACTTTT
>DYRC01000345.1 GCA_020718925.1 Desulfonema limicola | reverse complement strand
ATATATGTAAAGATTATTTATTTTTAATCCCTTAGTCAGAATCGCAAGAGAAACAGACGGCGTGGCGTTGAAATATCGGGCAAGCTGCCCTTCATGTCCGTCCAAAGATACATCAACCGCCTTGACTTCGATATAAATCCTCGGAACATCTTCCAAAAGAACAGCCAAATCCACTTTTTCTTTTTGTCCGAGTTTTTTTATAGCAAAATCAGCATTGTATTCAGGACAAACTTCAGCAGGATTCCAAATATCATAGCCCAGCGCATCAAGCATGGGAAGAATCAACGCTTGTTTTGTAGCTTCCTCACCTCTGCCTTTGACCGCAGGAAGCCGATTGAGAATCTGACTTGCCAATGTTTTAAGCCGTTGTGTTGCCATTTGTTCTATCCTTTTTTAAGATTTCCTTTCTTAAATAAATCAGAAAACGGCTTTCGTCAATCAAAACCCTTTCGCCTCAGCAATTCTCACGTTTCATTATGTCATACAAGTTTGAATCGGCTGATCATTTCTGTCAGAATCACTCCCATTTTTGCCAATTCTCTTGAAGATTCAAGCGTCTGAGATGCACCGACAGCAGTACTGTCCGAAGTCATGCTGATTTTCTGAATATTTTCCGAAATTTCTTTTACACCCTCAGCAGCATCATCCGCAGAATGAGCAACCTCTTCAACGCCCTTCAGTATTTCCTGAATGCTTTTGGCGACCTGCAAAGCGGTCTGAGAGCTTTTGTCCATTGACGATGCAATATCTTCCACCAGTACAGAAGATTCTGCGGATTTTTTTGCTACCGACCTTGCGGCAAATGCAGTTGCAGCGGCTGACTTTGAAATTTCGGCTGATGCCGCGTTTTGTTCTTCAGAAGCAGAAGCAATCATTGAGTTAATGCCGGCACTCTCATGTATCACCTGAGCTATTTCTTGAATAGCCGCTGCGGCATCTGAAGCAGCCTTCTGAATTTCTTCGATTTGTCCTTCTATTTCATCCGCCGCATCCGCCGATTGCCGGGCAAGTTCTTTGATTTCTCCGGCTACAACCGAAAATCCCCTGCCTGCCGCTCCTGCGCTTGCCGCCTCAATAGTCGCATTCAAGGCAAGCATTTTGGTCTGATCAGCAATCTCTTTGATAAGACTGACAATTTTACCGATTTTTTTGGATGACGCAGATAAAACACTCATTCGGGCATTGACGTCATGCGTTTTCCGATTGGCATTCTGAGAAATCTGATCTGCTTTTAAGGTCTTTTTGGCAACTTCATTCAGAGAAACCGTCATTTCTTCGGCAGTAGACGCGATGCTGTTAATCTGTGCGGATATATTTTCGCCGGAGCTTGCCGTGATTCTGACGTTTTCAACTGTTTTCCTGACAAAATCAGCCACCTGAATAAACGTTGAAGACATTTCTTCAGTCATAGCTGAAATACCGGATAAAGATGCTCCTGATTGCTCTGCCGCCGCCGCAACGACGCTGATGTTTGAACTTGTCTGTTGTGAGGCATTTGTGAGTGAGCCTGCCTGAGCATTCAGTTCTTTCGCGCCCGATGCCATTTCTTCGGATACTGCGGATAATTCTTCGGAAGAACCGGAAAGCAGATGGGTGGTATCTGCGAGTTCCTGTATCATATTTCTCAGATTGCCGACCGCATGGTTCAGATCATTTGCCATCTGCCCGATTTCATCCTGACTTGTTATGTCAATATTTCTGCTGAGATTTCCGGCAGCCATATCTTTGAGTATTTTCCCCACATCATTCAACGGGCAGGTAACAGAGCCTGCAATAAAAAATATCAGCAGCCCCGCCAGAATAATGACGACAGCCGCAATAAAAATCTGGACATATCCGATATTCTTTGCCGATTCAAGCAGTTCTGCATTATGGACAGTTACGGTTATCAGCCAGTTTGTTATCTCAATTCTTTTTACAGCAGCAATTTTTTCAACATCATTGACGGTATAAGAAAAATTACCATCTTGTTTTGTCAGCATTTCCTGACTAAAGCCGAAATCTCTGATGTTTTTCTTCAACACATCGTCTTTGTTCGGATGGGCAATGATAACGCCCTCCTGACTGCATATAAACGCATAACCGCTTTTTCCCACCCGGATCGGCTCAATAAATCGCTTGTAAAAAATTCCCAAATCAATCCCTGCCGCTAAAACGCCGAGTATTTTGTTATCAGCAGCCTGCCTGACAGGAAATGCCACTACAAAAATATATTTTCCCGAAACTTTGCTTTGAACAACATCGGAAATTATCGCGTTTCCCTTCATGCCCTCCTGAAAAAACAGCCTGTCAGGAATTTTCAACTGACCGACAAGTTTAGGATTTCCTGCGGCAATCACTGTTCCTGAACCGTCAGTTAAAAGAATTTCATCAAAAAACCCGTAAGTTTCAATAATATTTTTCAGGCGTTCACTTGCGGTCTCACGTGCGGATTGCCCCATCAGATCATCTGCTGCCGCAGTTTTTATGGACAGTTCTTCGCTCCAGCTTTTCACATTCAGACGGGTGGTTTCAATCCATACGCCTAACTGATTTGCGGCAGAAGATGCAAGCTGTCCGATATGTGTTCCTGCCATCTCTCTGACAGCTTTCTGAAAACGGATATACGATATTGCCGCAGACACCGATAATCCGATAAACATCAGAATTATCGTAGGAATCAGAAACTTGTTTCTTACGCTGGTTATCATCTTGTTATCCTTATTTGAGCAGGTTCACGGGTTGAATTTTTTGGTGAGTTCCCACCAACCCAGTTCTTTGTATGCCCGAATCGCTCCGGGATGCGTATTGTCTTCCGAAAGTCCGGCTACCATCATTTCAGGACTCCATGTCTGCCAGATTCCGGCTTCAAGCTTCATCTTCGGACCCAGTTTTGCCACAAATTTTACCAGCTTATATGCCAAATCTTCAGGAAAGCTTTCATGGCAGGCATGATAATTGCCATCAACAAGGGTGTTCAGCGATTGGGTCTGACCGGGCAGAGTTCCGGCAGGAATCGTGATCGGAACATAAGAGGTTTTGAGAGATTCATTGAGTTTTTCACCTATCGCCGGTTACTGTCCGATGTAGTACAAGGGTTTATCCGACTTTTTCAATTCGCTTAAAATCAGCGATGGCAGCCAGCTTCTGAAATTGGGTTCCGCGCCCAGTCCCGCAACAATGGCGTCAACTTCTTGGTTCAGCAGCGCTTTTCCCAGCTTTGCAGGTCCCAGATAAAACAGTTCGGCATTTTCATGACTTATGCTGTATCCGTACTTTAAGTCCAATGTCGGATTCATGCCCCAGTCGCTTTGCGTAACCAATCCCAATCCCAGTTTTTTTCCTTTAAGATCAGAATAGGTTTTAAGTTTCGGATCAGTCGTAATAAAATAATGACCCGTAACTTCCCACAGAAGTCCGTAAAGAAGTTTGAATTTTGCATTAACCTGTGGAATAAATTTTGTAAAAGGGTCTTTACCGCCCTGCGGCGCAAAAATCAGAACATCATCATTGGTGCCGAACACCGTTGTTTTCCATAAAGCTGAATTACGCCCCATTTCCGCCAGATTATACAGATAGCCTTCGGTGGTTTTGGGATTGAGATGAAATTCGGGATCGGATTTCTGAATCTCCCGGCTCAGATACATACTGATTGCTAAAGTGGTGCATCCTTCGGGGCAAGCCAGAATGTCAATATCTGCTGCCGATGCACTGAATGAAATGCTGATAATCGTCATTCCGATAATCATCATCTGTCCGAAAAATCTGCAATTTCTTTTCATGGTCATTTCCTTCTGAATTTTAAAGTTCATTTTTTTCTGCTCTGCTGACATATCACTGTTCCGCGCCCAAAATTGTAAATCTCAACCCCATAACAGACAATATACGAGGCAAATCAGAAAGTAAAAGGTCTTTATCGCTCCCCTGTTTTTTCAACTTCCGGGCAGCCGCAATATCACGGATTGCCAAAAGAAATATTTCGGTATCCCCGGTATCAAGAGCCTTATTCAGATAAGCGGCTGCTTCAAGCGGATCGATTAGGCTTTCGGAAACTTCCTTTAACATCCTGCTTGTCATATCTTCGGATTTTTTTCGAGCTTCGGGAGACATTTTTTCACGAAGCAAACTATAAGATTTTGTCATATTTTTCTTTCGGTTTACGCTTTAGGGATTAAAAATAAATAATCTTTACATATATGAAAAAATCTGCT
>DYRC01000344.1 GCA_020718925.1 Desulfonema limicola | reverse complement strand
GCGATGCTGAATTGCTGAATCTGGGCTTTGAATGGATTAAATTTTATCTGTGGGGAATCAAGCCGAAATATTTTACCATAATGAAGTAAAAGGATAATATCATGCACAAACTTTTAACCGATAGTCCGGGGCAGACCATGCTTCTGCTTGGCAACGAAGCCATTGCACGCGGCGCGATTGAGGCGGGCGTGGCATTTGCCAGTACTTATCCCGGAACGCCGTCTTCGGAAATTTCGCTCAATCTGTTTCAGGTTTCCAAAGAAAGCGATCTGTATTTTGAATACAGCACCAATGAGAAAATTGCGATGGAAGTTGCGGCTGCTGCGGCAATTTCAGGGGTTCGCAGTATGGCAATGATGAAGCATGTCGGCATCAATGTTGCCGCAGACGTTCTGATGACTTTGGCTTATGTCGGCGTCAAAGGCGGGCTGGTCATTTTAAGCGCAGATGACCCGTCCATGTTTTCCAGCCAGAATGAGCAGGATAACCGCTATTATGCCAAAATGGCAGGGCTTCCTCTGCTTGAACCTTCTTCTGTGGAAGAAGCCAAAGACATGGTTGCGTATGCGTTTGAGCTTTCTGAAACATTGCAGGAGCCGGTCATTTTCAGAACCACCACGCGGATCAATCATTCCACCGCGCCGGTGGTGCTGGGAAACATGAAGCCGCGAATCACCAAAGGCGATTTCAAAAAAGACCCGTTCAATTATGTTACCGTACCTGCGGTTGCAAGAAAACTTCACGTCAAACTGCTGAAAAATCTTGAAAAAGCCGAAGAAATTGCCGAAACATCCCAGTATAATTTTACTGAAGGTGCCGGAACATGGGGAATTGTCTGCAACGGCGTGAGTTTTAACTACGCCTCAGATGCCATCAGAGACTTAAAGATTGAGCAGAATGTAAAAATGCTGCGGATCGGCTTTTCTCATCCCATGCCTGAAACGCTGATTAAAAATTTCCTCAAAACCTGCGAAAAGGTTCTGGTGATTGAAGAAGGCGAGCCGTATATGGAGGAAAAGATCAAAGCCTTTGCACAGGAAGAAAAACTGACGCTTCCTATCAACGGCAAAGGAAATCAGTTGTTTTCGCGGCTCTATGAATTTGATCCGGGCATGGCGCGTCAGGTCATCGCTAATCATTTTAATATTCCTTATACGCCGCCTCAGATTCCTGATTTATCCGATGCTCCTGAAGTGCCGCAGCGTCCGCCGAATCTGTGTGCGGGCTGTTCTCACCGCGCCACCTATTATGCGGTAAAAAAAGCGGCTGAAGGCATGGAGACCATCTATCCGTCTGACATCGGTTGCTATACTCTGGGATTTTTGCCGCCGCTGTCAATGGCTGACATTGTGGTGTGCATGGGCGCGTCTGTCGGCACGTCCTGCGGATTTTCAAAAGTAACCGATAAAAAAGTGATTGCATTTATCGGCGATTCCACGTTTTTTCATTCCGGTATTCCGCCCCTGATCAACGCGGTATTCAACAATCATAATTTCACGCTGGTTATTTTGGATAATGGCATAACCGCCATGACCGGTCATCAGCCCAATCCGGGCGTGGATATGACAGAGATGAATTTAAGCGGATATGTGCCTGTTTCAATTGAAAATCTGGTCAGAGCTATCGGCGTTCCGCATGTATCGGTCATCAAGCCGTTTAACGTGAAAAAAAGCGTTTCTGCTATTCGGGAAGCATTGGAATTTAAAGGCGTTTCTGTGATTATTTCCCGCGAACCCTGTATGCTTTACGCCAAAAGCCTGAAAAAGCTGAGGGGTAATCGCTTTCAGATTACGGATAAATGTAAAAGCCACCGCAACTGCATCAATGATTTGGGCTGTCCCGCGTTTTATCTCAGAAAAGGACAGGTTAAAATTGATGCGGATTTATGCACGGGCTGTTCGGTCTGCGCTCAGATTTGCCCGGAACACGCCATTGCACCCCTCCCCCGCCCCCTCCCCGAAGCGGAGAGGGGAGTTGCAGGTAAGAAAGGAGATAAAGTATGAATATCACACGATTGATTTTGGTGGCGGTCGGCGGGCAGGGAAATCTGCTGGCATCCAGAGTGATTGGCGAAGCCGCGCTTCTGTCCGGCATTCCGGTTCGCATGAGTGAAATTCACGGCATGGCGCAGCGCGGCGGGGTGGTGGAATCTGCCATTGTATTCGGAGATGCCAAAAGCACGATTATCTCCGATGGCGAAGCAGATATGCTGGTGGGATTTGAGCCGTCTGAAACGCTCAGGGCATTGAAAAAAGCCAATTCAAAAACCGTAGTGATTACCAGCCTTGCGCCGTTGTCGCCGTTCACGGTGGCTATCGGAAAAGGCGTTTATCCTGATCTGGCTCAGGTACAGAATATCATCCGGGCAAAAACCGCCAGACTGATTGCACTTGATGCGGTCTCTTTGGCAAAAGAAGCCGGAAATGTTATGTCGGTCAATATGGTGCTGCTGGGCGCAATGACGCAAAGCAAAAAGCTGCCGATTTCTTCTGAAAAAATGAAAGAGGCGATTGCGGCTACGACCAAAAAAGCATTTGTAGAAATAAATTTAAAAGCATTTGATTTGGGATTTTCAGCGGCGGACAAGTCAGCTTGATAGTGAACCGAGCAGGGGTAAATATCCTGCCCCTGCTTGAAAATCGCGGTTTTTGTTTCGGAAATTGACAGGATTTTATGAGGGTAGGCAAGCATAATGCAAAACAATAACATTGAAGAAATTATTTCCCGCCCACTGACAGATGAGCAACGCTATTACGTTGAGCAATTTTACAAAGAACCGGTGGAAAGCCTCGGACGCATCGAAGAAACCGCAAAATTTCTGATCGGCACGAGTTCTGCAACATCAGGATTGTATCTTGCGGCGTTCAAGCTGGCTTTCGGAGAGCGCACTGTTTCCGGCGGAATCTGGTTTGTGGAGCGGTGCTTTTTATTTTTGATATTCTGACGGCGATTTATTCTTTGGTGAAGTAATCGGCATAAAACATTCATAAGAGGTTATTATGGGGATGATAGAAGCTCAGGTTATAGACGAAAATCATTTGAAATTGCTGTATCCTGTTCAGATACCGCCTTTTTCAAAAATTATGATTAGTATCATATCGAAAAAAGCTGATGAAAGTGAAGACGAAGGATGGTTTCGGCTATCCCGACAAGGACTTGAAGCAGCTTACGGAGATGATGAACCGGAATATTCCGAAGAATTGGTAATAAAACCGAACCCGGATTTTCAGCCATGAATGAGGGAGATGTTGTTATAACGCCATTGCCGCAAACAGATGGAAAAATCAAAAATCGTCCGGCAATTGTTTTGCGTGAAATGCCGCCTTACAGTGATGTTTTGGTATGCGGCATCAGCACCCAATTACATCAGATCGCACTTGGCTTTGATGAACTGATTCAACGGGATGATGATGATTTTGCTTCAAGCGGAATCATCAGAGATTCGGTGATCCGGCTGGGATATTTATCTGTATTGCCTCGAAAAAACATTATCGGTAGTATCGGAGCAATTTCGCCTGAACGGTATAAGCGTCTGTTACACAGATTAAGTGCATATCTTATAAAGAATGCGAAATAATGTCCCAAAAAATACGGAGGCAAACAAGCCTATGCAAAACAATGACATTGAAGAAATCGTTGCCCGCCCCATGACAGATGAGCAACGCTATTACGTTGAGCAATTTTACAAAGAACCGGTGGAAAGCCTCGGACGCATCGAAGAAACCGCAAAATTTCTGATCGGCACGAGTTCTGCAACATCAGGATTGTATCTTGCGGCGTTCAAGATGGCTTTCGGAGAAGCCAAAGATCATATTGTCGGGCTGATTCCGTTTATCTGCTGGTCATTGGCAATCATTTTGCTGATTCTGACCTTGCTTCCCCGTAAATACGAGACCGGTAAAAACGAACCGGCATCTTATAAAAAAGCGTTTCAAGATGCTCATCACTATAAATTTCAGCGATTGATGTTCGGGGCAGTTTGTTTCATTTTGGGTATTATTACCGCTGCAATGCGATTTGTAATTTAAAGGAGAATCGTCCGATGTCTGAGAAAAAAACTTTCAAGGTACATTGCGCCAAATGCAAAAAACCGTTTCATGTTACTTTTGAAAAAGTTGTACAACCAAATCCTAATGCCGAAGAAAAAGCTGATGTCTGGGTTGAATGTACATATTGCTATGAAAAGATGATGATTAACATTCCCCGAAAATACAT
>DYRC01000343.1 GCA_020718925.1 Desulfonema limicola | reverse complement strand
AACCATTGCCAACATACTGAAAAAGCATTTCTTCCAAGTGTTCCTGTTCATAATTCTTTCTCCTTTCACATTTCGATCCGAAATTTTATACAATCTTCTACTTAATATGCAGAAAAGATAAAAATCTTACATCGGATGATTAATATTTTTTCGCCCCATGATCCGAAAACTCCGGCTCGAAAATGTTCTGTTGATTTTATTCAGTAGTTTATGATATAAGCGTCTCTGATAAAGAATCGGATGTGTCATCATTAATTTTCAGGAAATCAAACAGAGAGGAGTCCTATGCGTTTCTTCAACACCGCAGGACCGGTGAACCCGGAAGATCATTACTGTCTGCCGCCGCTGGAACGACTTGATCTGAATGAAATTCTGATGCTGATTGACCAGAAAAAATATTTCGTGCTTCATGCGCCAAGACAGACGGGCAAAACGTCATGTCTGCTTGCTCTGACAGAGTATCTCAATCAGCAGGGAAAATTTCACTGCTTATATATGAATGTGGAAGCAGGACAGGCAGCAAGAGAAGATGTGGAGCAGGGAATGAATGACATTCTCCGGGAACTGGCTTCGCGTGCGAAAATACATCTCAACGATACTTTTCCTAATTCTGTTCTCCGCCATGTTCTTGAAAATAAAGCTTACGGAACCGCTCTGAATCAATGCCTGACCGAGTGGGCTGAGAAACTTTCAAAACCTCTGATACTGATAATTGATGAAATTGATTCTTTAGTCGGCGATACGCTGATTTCCGTATTGCGCCAGATCCGTTCCGGTTATGATAAACGCGGGAAATATTTTCCTCAGTCGGTCATTCTCTGCGGTGTCCGGGATGTGCGGGATTACCGGATTCACACGGATCAGGGAAAAGCAGTTGTTACCGGCGGGAGCGCGTTCAATGTCAAGGCAGAATCTCTGCGATTGGGGAATTTTCAAAAAGATGATGTTTTTCTGCTTACAGAACAGCATACCCGCGAAACCGGACAGATATTTGAGCCGGATGCTGATGAAAAAATTTGGGAATACACGCAGGGGCAGCCGTGGCTGGTCAATGCGCTGGCTTACGAAGCCTGCTTCAGAATCGGCAGAGATCGCGCCGAGCCGGTTACTTCGGAAATGATCGCACAGGCAAAAGAAAACCTGATTCTGCGCCGTGAAACGCATCTGGATCAGTTGGCTGACAAACTGAAAGAAGAACGGGTGCGGCGGATTATCGAACCGATCATTTACGGTCAGACAGAACCCTGCGATTTTCCAGATGACGACATAGACTATGCGGTTGATCTGGGGCTTATCCGGCTTGAACACGGCATCCGTATTGCCAATCCCATCTATGCCGAAATCATTCCCAGACAACTGACTTACAGCACCCAGCATACGATTCATCATCAGAGCGCATGGTATGTTCTGCCTGACGGACGTCTGGATACCGTGAAACTGCTATCCGCATTTCAGGAGTTTTTCCGGGAACATTCCGAACACTGGGTCGGAAGATTTCATTACAGAGAAGCGGGTCCCCAGTTGCTGATGCAGGCATTTCTACAGAGGATTGTCAATTCCGGCGGACGTATTGAGCGTGAATACGGACTCGGCAGGGGACGCACCGATCTGATGATAATGTGGCGTTATCAGAACAGTGTGCAGAAAGCGGTCATCGAACTGAAAATTCTTTACAGAACTTTGGAAAAAACCGTTTCAGAAGGGATCCGGCAGACTGCCGGATATATGGATCGGTGCGGAACTTCCGAAGGGCATCTGATCATTTTTGACAGAAATCCTGACAGAGCATGGGAAGAGAAGATTTTTCAGCGCACAGAAATTTATCAGGGTAAAACCATTGCAATTTGGGGAATGTGAGATTTTTAAGTTTCTTACAAAAAAATAAAAAAATCGTTTGATTTTTTTTTATGAGTCAACGTATAAGAAAAGTGTTTTTTCTGCATATTAATTCATGAGTCAGAAGATTTTTTAATTTCAAAAGGAGCATGACATGCTTAAAAAACACAAAAAAATCATAGGACTATGGATTGTTATGCTATTGATCGGCTGTTCACATCAGCATCCGATATGTGTAAAAGAAGGCAGACAGTTTTGCGTTTCAGACGGAAATTTCACATATCGGGAGTATGATTATTATGAACGTGCGCTTTCCTGTATGGAAGGCGGCTGCTATCAATATGCGTTGAACGATTTGGACAAGGCTGTCAGCAAAAGACCGTATGATAAGCGAAAGGCAAAAACTTACGGAATACACTTCAAGGACTATTTTCCTCATCGGGAAAAAGGGCTGATTTATTTTCTGACCGGAAACTATGATCTTGCCCAAAAAGAACTTGAGCTTTCCCTAAGCCATGAAAGATCCGAAAAAGCGCTGTTATATCTTGATAAAGTTCGCAGGCATCTTTTAGAACAAGATGCAAAAACCGTCTCTGTGCCGCAGATCACGATAAAAAATCCTGCCGACAATGAAATATGGACTCGTGATATGCCTGTTATGATTTCGGGAATTGCCGAAGACCCTCATTATGTGTCTGAAATCATATCGGCAGGTAAGCCAATCCTGCTTGAACGCTCAGGCAATGAGTCAGATCAGCGGATTGAGTTCAAAGATTCCTTTGTCCTGAATGAAGGAACTCATAATATCAGCATAACTGCCCGAAATCTCATGGATGGTATATCTTCCTACCCCATCACAATTCATGTTGACAGAACCGGACCCGTCATTGTTTTGGAAAGCATTGAATCAGACATGCTGCAAGGATATGTTTATGATGAATCCGGTGAAATTTTTCTGACCATAAACAGCAAGAAAATTGATATTCCGAAAGGAAAAGAAGCGGCGTTTTCTTTTTCACCTGTGCCGGATACGCAGCATATCACTTTGATTGCCAAGGATAAATTGGGAAATGAGACCAAAGCTGACCTAACCCCCCGGCCCCCTTCCCTGAAAGGGAAGGGGGAGAACTCCCCTCTCCGTTTCGGCTTTGCCGAACTTGTCAGCGATATGAAGCCATTTGCCAAAGCTGAATCGCCGGAAATCTTCACGGATGACATGCCGGATGGCAAAACCGTTTTTTCGGAAATTCTCTCGGTAAAGGGGCAGGTTAAAAGCAGAAACAAACTCGAAGCGGTATTTATTAATGATACCCGAATCTCAGACAAAGGCGGGCTTTTTGTTTCTTTTAATCATCCGGTTCCTCTGAAGTTGGGAGAAAATCAAATCCGTATCCGGACAATGGATTCCGCCGGAAAAGAAAGCATCAGAAAACTTTTCGTTATCCGCGAAATTCCTGAACCTCTCAAACTCCGATACCGGTGTATGGTCATTCCGCAGCCTTTTCAAATGTATAGTTATGATCCGGCGGGATCAGGTGATATTGATGCGACAAAATCAAAGTTTCAACACCTGCTTTCAGATAAGCTGATGACAGGAAGCCGCTTTCAGATTTCTTCAGAGCAGTCAACTATTTCATCCGTGATGCGTCTTCTGCTTTCGGGAATAATCCATAAAACAAAAGACGGCATTGAACTTTCTACGAGAATCACCGATATGCAGACAAGTGAAGTGCTGGGTAATCCTGATGCTTACAGAGAAAACGGAATGCCTGTGGAAACAATGTTTTCAGAACTTGCGGAAAAAATTCATAAAGCTTTTCCGCTGGTCAGAGGGAAAATTACGCATAAAAACGGTGAAAAAATGTTTGCGGCTGCTGACGGAGATATAAAGATGAAATGGCTTTTGGTCATCGGTTCTGATACCCGATTTGCCGGACATGCCCGGATTGATGAAAAAATAACCGGCGGCAATTACCGGATAAAATTCATAAACAGCGGACAATCTGCCATAGGAGACTGGGTGATTACACAATGAACATAGAAGAAAAAACAATACTGGATGAATGCGCCAAATTCAACAGATGCGAGCGTCTGTTCCTGAAATATTTCAAAAAAATCCGTTCTATGGTGGTAAAGACATTTCAGATAAGATGTTTCTATTTTACGGATGATGAGGTTGAAGAATTGAGAAATCAGGTGTTTGTTGATCTTCTTGAAAATGAACGCAAAAAATTGAGACAATATGACCATTCGCTCGGCGTTCCGCTTACAGGCTGGATCAAGGTGATTGTCAACAGTACTGTCGGCATGTATCTCAGAAAAAAAAGCACGGACGAAAGCAAAAGAAAAAAGTCCGTTTCAATTGATGAATTAAAAGAAGAACT
>DYRC01000342.1 GCA_020718925.1 Desulfonema limicola | reverse complement strand
AAAAAGCATATACATCTATATACAAGCATATCTATGTATATGCTTTTCAAAAGTTAACATTTTACAAAAAGCCTTCACACTTTGCGAATGCTCGCTTTGCCGAATACGCCGTTGGGACGCACTGCCAGCGCAAGAATCAGCAGAACCAATCCGGGGGCTTCGCGCCATCCGCTGCCAAGATAAAAACTGGTCAGACTTTCCAAAGCACCCAGAAAGATGCCTATCACCACCACGCCGAATCCGGAATCAAGCCCCGCCACAACCGCCACTGAAAATGCCTTTAAAATCAAGGCTGATGCCATTGTGGGTCCGACAGTGGTAATCGGCGAAACCAGAATCCCCGCCATTGCTGCCACAAGCCCGGATAATCCGTAAGATAGCATGACGGTTCGGGTGGCTGAAACGCCCATCAGTTCTGCGGCATCACGGTCAGCCGAAACAGCTTCAAACGCTTTTCCCAAAAGGGTCTTGCGCTTAAAAAGCTCTATCAATCCCATGATGGCAAAAACGCCGATAGCCACAGAGATTTCAAGCGGCGTGATATTGATGCCGAAAACCTGAATCGCATCAGATGAAATAGGCGTAGGAAAGGGGCGATCATCACGCCCCCAGATATTTTCAGCAGCAGAAAAACCCAGCAGCCCGATGATAATGGTCAGCAGAATCCAGCCTTCGCTTTTCTGTTCCAGCGCAAGCCGCACCCCTGCCCGCTCTACGAACAGTCCAAGCACCACGCCGATGAGCAAGCCGCCCGGCACCATCAACCAGTAAGGCAAGCCCAAGTTGAGCAATGTGAGGCTGCAAAAAGCGGAAACCATCACTAACTCACCCTGACCGAAATTGATGCTCTTGCTGGTGGAGTAAGTCAGTTGAAAGCCGTAAGCAATCAGGGCGTAAATGAGTCCCATCAACGCCCCGCTCACGGACATCTGAGCAATAATAAGATAATCCATAATTATTTAGATGTGTTTTTGATAAGACGCTGACGATCAGCATCGTTGCCGAATACCACCCGACCATCCTGAACCATGCCCATGACCGCATTTTCGCGGCGGAATGCTTCGTGTGTCTCCACATTAGCCGGATCCCACTTTGTGTAAGGCTTTTTCCATGTTGCAATCACGCCCGCCACCGGCTCTTTCAAATCTTCAAGAGCTTCCTTGATCTTTTTGGTATCTGTGGTTGCTGCCTGTTTTACTGCTGCTGCAAAAATATAAACAGCGTCATAGCCCTGTGCGGCAGATACCGGAGAAGCAATGCGGGTTACATTATACGCCTTGTGATATGCCTCAATAAAGCTTTTAGCCTTGGGCGTAATGGCTTCTTCAATAAAGGTCTGAGGCATCAGGGTGCCGTTGGCATTTTTGCCTGCATTATCAATATAGTTGGACATGGAAAGCGTCCAGCCGCCGATCAGCGGCATCTTCATATCCATTTTTGCCATGCCGTTTGCAACAGCAGCCAATTCAGGTCCGATACCCCAAATCAGAATTGCCTGTGCGCCGCCGGACTTGGCACGCAGCAGTTGTGCGGTCATGTCTTTGTCGCCGATGTTGAATTTTTCAGTAGCAACAACGGTAAGTTTATTGCCCTGCTTTTTGATCTGTGCAAGCATATCGTCTCTGCCGGACACGCCGTAGTTGGTGGAGTCAAACAGAACTGCAACTTTGGTGAATTTCCGGTTAATCGCCTCTTCCACGACCATTGCAGACTGAATGCCGTCATGTGCGGCAAAACGGAAAATAGACAAATCCTTCACCTCCGGTTTGCACCATTGGGTCATGGATGCAGAACCTGCTGCCGGGCAGATGATTTTGGTAATGCCTTTTTCCTGCAAATGCTTGTCGCCGGATTGACACACGCCGGTATTCACCGTACCGATTACGCCGGAAAGATCGCTGACGTTCGCCAATTCCTGAGCGATTAATGCGCCGCGCTCGTTCTTTGCCTCGTCATCGCGCTCAATGACTTCAAACAGCATTTTTTTGCCGCCGACATCAACGCCTCCGGCAGCATTGATTTCCGATATGGCAATTTTAGCGCCATCACGCATGGACGCGCCCATCGGTGCAGAGCCGCCGCTGAAAGGTCCGGTAATGGCAAGCTTGATGGTATCTGCCGCAAACCCCGGAGCAGCCAACATGACCAACAACAACATCGCAATCAACATCTTTTTCATCTGATTCACTCCTTTGAATTAATAAAGACATCCGATTAACTCTTAAACCCTTTTGTAATCACAAGGTTCGACTTATTCCGCAGGCATAATAGCAAAAGGACAAAAACTGTCAATCTTAATTTATTTTTTCAGCATTATTTTTTTATCCGAACTGTGAAATTTTATATGTTTGACATCAAAAAATATGTTCTGATTTATCTGATGAATGATATTTTACAAGATAAAAAAATGCACCCCTTGTTTTTCAATATGCAGATCTGCTATAAAGGTTCGTAAGTTGTTCAAAGGAGAACGCCATGAATTGGAAAGAGCAGGCTGCAACCTCTCATTATCAGACCGCAGTAGCGATTCAACAGGCATTGATGGCAAAAAATATCGAAGAAGCGGAATACGGCATCGGGGAGTTGGCAGAAGCCTTGGGAAGATCAGATAAACGGGCATTGAGAAGTCAGTTGACGCGGCTGATGGCGCATATCATCAAGTGGCATATTCAGCCGGAGCGGAGATCCCGAAGCTGGCTTGCCAGCATATCCAATGCCCGGATAGAAATTGAGGGTATTCTTGAAGATGAGCCGTCTCAGAAGCGCAATCTTTTGCAATTATGGGAAAAAAGTTTCCGGGATGCCAAAAAGCTCGCCAGAGATGAAACCGGCATTGAGCCGAAAATCAGCGGATTGACGCAGAAAGACGTATTTGAACAGGAGTATTTTTTTAACTGATGGAACAATCGCTCAAAGAAAAACTGATTCGGCTGCTTTTTATTGCCGGATCTGTTATCGTTTCAGACCAAATCACCAAATATATGATTCTGAGCAGCATGCCGCTTCACAGTTCAATACCGGTGATTCCCGGATTTTTCAGCCTGACGCATATCCATAATCCGGGCGGCGCGTTCGGCATGTTTGCTGACGGAAGCCCGCTGCTGCGGAAGATTCTGTTTCTGGCGCTATCATCTTTGGCAATCTGCTTTGTGCTGTACTTTTACCACAGTACGCCGATAAATTATCGCGCCTTGTCCTCCGGATTTGCCATGATCTTCGGGGGCGCCATCGGCAATATGATTGACCGGATCCGATTTGAAAAGGTGGTGGATTTTTTGGATTTTTATATAAAAACAGCGCATTGGCCCGCATTCAATGTGGCAGACAGCGCGATTACCATCGGCGTTACCATTTTTATCATTCATCTTGTGTTTGATAAGATGCCGCCGATACAGAATTAAATTTTATGATCCTGCACCGTAACGCCCTTAGCTTGCAACTGTTTTCTGAGTTCATCTGACAGCGCCCAGTTTTTTTCTTTTCGGGCATGTTCGCGCTGCCGGATCAGTTCGTCAATTTCCGGATCCGCGGAATCCGCTTTGAAATCAAAAATTTGCAGCACGGAATCAATGCCCTGAAAGGCTTCGATGATCTTTTTTGCGCCATCCGCGTCTATCCGGCTCTCAGCAATCAGCACATTGACAGATTTGATCTGCCTGAAAATTGACACCATTGCGGCTGAAATGTTGAAATCATCGTCCATTGCCTGAACAAAGCCCTGCCGAATATCATACAGCAACTGCGCCAGTTCAGGATATTTCTCCCCGTCTTTGACCTGAATCAAGCCGCGAATGCAGGTATCTATCCGTTTTAAGGCATGACGGCTGTGATCCAATCGTTCTGTTGAAAATGTCAGGGGCTTGCGATAGTGATTGGACAGCAGCCAATATCGGATTTCTCTGCCCGAATACCCCGCATCTGCTGCTTCCTGAAGTGTTACGGCATTCATAACCTGCTCACAATGCAGCCAGTATCGGGCTAATGGCTTGCCGGTTAAGGCTGTGGCAATGGCAATTTCGTTTTCATGGTGCGGAAATACGAGTTCTCTGCCGCTGGTGTGAATATCAAAGCTTTCTCCCAGATATTTCATGGACATTGCCGCGCACTGAATATGCCATGAGGGTCTGACATTGCCCCAGTCGGTTTTGACATAAATGCCGCGTTTCAGTTCTGAGAGTTTTGAGCGTTTGAACAGCGTGAAATCTCTGGGATTGTCTTTTT
>DYRC01000047.1 GCA_020718925.1 Desulfonema limicola | reverse complement strand
CGCAGTTATCGGAAAATTCCATTTTTTCTCAGGTCTTTCTTCCGAAGACAGATCGCAGAACTCAAGCTTTGCCCATCCGAAGGGATAAAGCCCATTGGCAAGAGTTCGGGTTTGTCCATAAGGTAAGAATCTTCCGTCTTTTCCCTTCCGAGTTTTGGGATTGCGAACCTCGTCTAAGGTAACGCATTCCACATGCGAATAATGACCGATACGAATCAGGGTTTCATTGCTTTTCAATCCTGCAACTGCCTGATTCATCAAAACAATACTGCGTTGAATCGCTTCAGCCTTTTTGGAATTGTAAAATTTTGCATATTCCTGCTCATATTTAGAAACATAAAAGTCATACAAGGCATTGATTAAAAATGGCAAATCAACTTTTTTGCCGTAAAGTTCAAATTCTGCCATTGAAACATGAAGCGGATAAACAAGTGGTTTTCGGGCATAGCTCAGAGATGATGTTACTTCGGCATAACCTTTGGGCGTAAGCGTTTTATCCGGTTTTGGTGAATATTCTTCAGGTTCGACAATCACCGTATTGTCTTTTCCCATGGAAACATCAGAAATTTTCAGCCAGCGCATAGGATCATTTCTTATATTGCCAAAAATTTTTTCATTATAATCCGCCTCGCCGGTTTTTCTGTCTTTAAAAGCATTTTCCTTTCTGACGCCAGCTTCTTTGACAAATTGATTGGCAAGAGCGGTTCGGATTGCGCCTTTAATCGAACTTCCCGGAATATAAGCTTCCATCGTGATGTCATTTCGCATCATCGGGCTGACAAGAACCTGATTTCTTGAATCTTTTTTCTGAATCGCATGTTGATACGTTTTTAACAGATCAGAACTGTCAACCGGAATTTTGCACTGCACCGCATTTTCAAGATTAAAGTTATCGGCAATATAAGAGCGCATCACCGCAAAGTTATCCGAATCCATCATTTTGTGCAGTTCATCTTTTTTCGGATAGCTTTCCATCCATTGAATCAGATCAATCAGATACAGCGTATTGTTCCGAATAACATAAGAAAAAGGGTCAAGTTCCTGTCCCGTTCCGACATGAATCGGCGACAGAATATGCAGTTTGACATTGTATGATTTAAGCTGCGGCAGTTGCATAAGATTCCTCATTCAGTCTGAAGGGTAAAGTTATCGGGATTCCGCAATGACGGATTTGCTGATCGGAGTGAACATCAGCAAGAAGCGGCTTGTTGCTAAGGCTTTCAGAACATAAAAAAACAGCACCGGGTTCATACATCAGAATCGGTTTTTTAAACGGTCTGGGATTGCCGCCAGTAGGACTTGAAAACGCATAATCTCCGCCGAGTTTGCCGAATTTGGTAGTCAGGTGATAAGACGCACGATATTTTTCCATTCCTGAAAAAGCAGCCAGAGAAAGCGATATTCGGGCATTGGGATTTTGAACGCTGTAATCTTTTTCAACAAAGCTTTCATCCTGCACAATGGAAAGATGCCCCATGCCCACAGATTTATCTGCTCCGAAGCCGTTCTGCGGCAGATATTCGGTTAAAAACCAGTTCACCTTTGAATCAATTGAATCAATTTCAGGCGCATTGATTTCAACATACAGATCAAGACAAATATCCTTGTAATACCAGATGGTTTCTCTCTGAAACAAACCGCCGCCGCCCTCTTCAGGCACAGTTCCGGTGAGCCGATTGATCGTATTTGCAGCCACAACTTCTTTCATTTCAGTTTTCTTCGGTTCTTCTTTTTCGGCTGCAAAATATTCGTATAACTTTATGACAGAATAATCATCTTTGAGTTTGCTCCACTGATCCAGAGTAACAAACCGTTGCTTATTCCATTTTTTGATTGTTTTCAATCCCTCAAACTCATCATAAAAATGAGTTCGTATAAAATCTCTGATCTTTTCTCTTGGTGGAGAAGGCAAAGCCGGACGCGGCAGACAACATGAAATAAACGCCGAAGAAAACAGTACTGGCGCAGACTTTCCATCATCATACAATCTCAGAAAATCACAAAGATAATTTTCACCCTCTGTATATCGGATTGCCCAACAGAAATGCCCGAAAAGCGTATCCGACATCAGGAGCGTCATCAATGGAGATTTCGGCGTGATTTTGTAGCGATACAGCATGAGAAACCTCCATTTAATCAAGTTTTACAGATTCAAGAAAATTCTCAGGCTGTAACTCACCATCAATCTTTACATTCACAAACTTGATTTGCCCGCATCCCCGTGAACCGGAACCGCCCAAAGCATCAAATTCCAAAAGGCGCATAGCTTTTTTCAGCGTTTCAAAATATGAAGGCGGATCGTTTTCAAACACTTTGAACGCAATGTTGAAATCAAATTCAACGCTTGCCGGAACACGCTCCAATGGACGGGGATTCGCAACGCCGTTGATCCTGTTAATTGCATTTTCATATTTTATTTCCATCGGAAGATCGCCTTCCTTGAAACGTTTGCTCCATGCTTCAGATAAAAGAGCGTCTCTGACTACGATACGGGTCGGTCCCAGATTATCCGGGCGTTTATTGGCAGATGTCCCGAAAACCGCGCAGACAGGACATTCCTTTTTTCCGCAATCACAGGGCTTGCCGTTGTCTCCGATTCTTCCTTCCTTGAGTTCAATCAGAGATCGCATCTTTCCTTTCAGGGATGAGCCTGGAATATATGGTGCATTACTTTCAGGCAAAGGGTCTTTGATAACCGGATTGTCTAAGCCGCCGATTTCAATTGTGGCATTGGAAGCACCGATATGCAGCCCTGTGATAATCCTTATCTGTCCTTTGATAGATATAACTTGTTGCAACCTCATTCAGACACCTCCTTAATCATTTTTCATACCCAAGCCATAGCAAAATCCGACAACAGCCTCAAAATGAAGCATAAAATCCTCAAAATCCTGTTTAAAATTGATTTGATCAACATTATCAATCAAAAATTTTTTAAATGTATCAGGAATTTTTTGATTTCTGGGGTTAGCAGCATAACTCGCCTTTGACTTGACCATTTTGACCAAAGGTTTTATTTTATCAAAGTTGTCCTCTTTTTTCACCTTTTTTTCTAGCTGCCTAAATTCGCCAAAAAAACGTCTCAGTTGAGCAGAGGTAAGGGGTTTCCCCTCGTCTCTATTAGGTTTTAAAAATTTCTCAGCAATACTTAAAGCCTCTTTATCTAAAATCTCAACTTTAATATTGCCATTCTTATCTCGATAGTAAGCTTCCCCCATACTTCCTCCTTCATTTGCTTTAACGGTTCAAATTGATTGCTCTCATCAAACAGAATCTTGCCCAGCCCTATCAACCATCGCAAACACCGCCTCTTCCCAGCTTTCAGACTTTTCAATATACGGCAAAAGCAGGCGGATAAATCTTTTGCGTTCCTCGCCTGTCCATAACCTATCAGGATTCAACCGATTTATATATTTCTTTACTTCATCAAACGGATATTTAATCAGATCAGAAAAAGACGCATATTCGATTATCCGGCGCAGCCTGAATTCACCGGAAAATCCCTCTTTTCCATCCCAGAAGTATTTGTCAAAAGCGTTTTGCATAATGGAATAATTTCCGAGTCAACCCTTTGATAAAGCTGTTTAATTCTTCATCTGTCAAAGGTTGTTTCATCAGAACCTGTCCTTCCAACTGTTCCCCGATAAACATGGTCAGCAATCCTTCGTAATCCAAAGGCACAATCTTGTACTCAGCCCATGCCGCAGCATCCTCAAAGTCAATTTCATTCAACAGATAATGCAGATCAACAAAATCCTTGAGAGACCTTCGCCCTTGAATCGCTGTCAATTTGTTCGCCGCTATGTTTTCTTTGGAATCAATCAGCAGGTGGCTTGTTTTCAGGCGTTTTCCTGCTGACTTATAATTTTCAAAAATAAACTCCATTTTAAGCGGCGTCTGCTCAGAGAAAACAAAAATCCGTTTAAAGAATGTTGAATTGATTGACACTTCGATCTGATAGTGCGGCTCAATCCGATGAATAATCTCCCGAAAAACCGGTTCAAAATAATCCTTTGAATACTGATAGCCATCAAAGAAAAAATCCAGATCATCCGAAAAACGATGATGATAATAAAAACGGGACAAACAAGTGCCGCCGCTCAGATAAAACATTTCCGATTGAATCAGCATAAATATTTTATCCTGAAACGGATATAAAATCTGTTGATAATAGGCAATTTCTTCAGGCGCAGCCCGTCTGATTTCCATATTATTCTCTGTTCAGGTTAATCGCATAAAACAACGGAATATTCAGATATTCAAGCTCCGGTCGTTCCGAAACGCCAACAGCAAAAATGCGATGCAGCATTTTAACTTCTTCCTGATTATTTTTTTTATCATTTATGATATTTCTGCCAATATCATAATGAGCTAATGAAAGATAACGCCCGGCTTTCATCAATATCTTCGGCTTGCGCTTAAAATCCCGATACATTTTGTGATATGTCAGAAGACGATACAGAAACGCTGTTGAAAAACGGGTTCTTTCTTTGTCTTCAATAGCCGTATCAAATTTTTCCCCAAGGTTGAGCAACTCTCCGAGTTTTTGCCATGAGACGGTTTCACCCAAAACAGACACGGAATCTTTTTCAGGTACATTTTTAGCGTCTTTCAGATATTCTTCAACCTGTTCAAAAGCTTTTCTCATAGGAAATCGGGGCTTTGCAATGAAAATTCCGGCAGACATTGTTATATCTTTATTATCGGAGCAAAATTCAGATAATTTTTTCCTCAGACGAATCGCAAAATAAATCGTTTGTTCCCAAGGACCTACCACAAAAAGATCATCTCCGCCTGCAAACACGACATAAATATCGGGAAACTCCTCTTTTGCCAATTCTACAAGATATTCTGAGAAGAAAATATTGAGCATCCGTGAAATGGAAGATAATCGTGCTGCCGAAAGCTTTTTTTCCAAGCCTACGCTGAATATGAGTCCCATATTATCCACGTCTGCTTTTAAAAATCCCAAAAGGCTCCTGCCTACAAGTTTATCCCCTTGTTCTTTTTTGGATTTATAAGCAATCATGTTGAAAGTTTTTGGCGGCAGGTTATCACTGCCAAAATTCCAATCTTTTAATTCCGTTTCAAAAGTTTTGAACCATTTTTCATCTTTTAACTCGTCAGATGTCATTGCAGGCAAATACCGAGCCAAGCGGGTTCTGGTGAAATTCATGCCATCTTGCAGAGTTTCCACATGAAAAACATTGTTCAGTTTTGATGGAACTTCTGTTGAGAGTTTTAAACTGATATTTCCGAATAAAGGAATTTTGCCGTCAGTTCCATAAATCAGACATTCAGTTTTGGGCAGTTGTGTTCCGATATACACGATTTGATCACAGCAATCTCGGCAGATCGAAATTTCAAGCCCTTCTTTTTCATTATATTTTTTACGGGATTCAGCATCTTCTGCATTCATCTTGCAAAGTTCACAGTTACCATTTTCATGCTCATCATACCCTTCGTTAATCGGAAAACCTTGTGCGGCAAATGTTTTATTCAGCTTTCGATGTTTTGATTTTTCTAAGGATTCTTCTGATTCCTCCATCTTTGTCTGAAATTTTTCCATGGAAAAATCCGACTGTCTCATCTCTGTATGCCACGCAAGATTCAACGTCAGCAATCCCTTGAATTTGTTACGGAACCAGTTCTGAATCTCTGTGTCTATCTGTTCAAGTTTCTGTTTGACAGAGTCTAAGCAGGGCAGAAGAATAACAAACTTACCTCCTGAGTCTATAAGCCTGCATACTGAAAACAAGCCGAGTCTTTGCTGAATTTCGATCAGCACAGATTTTACCAATACTTGGAGATAAAATGATCTTGCACGAAAGATTTTGGAAACACCTCTCCCGCTGTTTTTGCTGATTCCGAAAATGTAATTCTGAATGCCTGAAAGATCGCCAGCCATAAAGATAAACTTTTTGTCCGTATCTTCCCATTGCGGAACGGTCTTTTCATGTTTGTGATACAAAAATAATGCCTGAGCAATAGCAGCGGTAGTCTTGACATGATCGAAAATGGAAACATCAGACATGGTTTTGTGGGGAATACACCAAGTATATTGCTCCAAAAGAGAAAGCAGGCTGTCTATGTAAAAGCGAGGATCAATATTTTTTAATTCATCCAATTTTTTACAAAATTCTTTGAGTAATTCTTCATATTCATCAGCCTCTCTCTCAGCTTGAGCGATACAAGGAAATATACTTTCGGTTTTTGCATCTAACGGAGTTGATGAATAAAAAGCACTTCCCGGCTCTTTAAATTGATGATGCTGAAGGCTGATTTTGTCAAATATTGATATTAAGCGGTTTTTTTCAAAAGGCTTTTCGGGTTCATTCTTTTCAACGCCCGAACTCAATCGGTCTGCAATAGTCAGACACATTTCTTGGAATTTATTATCAGGATAGCGATGCGCTGACATAATCTCGGCAATCGCAGAACGAAGCGGTTCCCATTTTTCTTCTTTTATATCATGAAGTAACGCACTCAGAACTAAATTTTTCAGTTCATTTTCCATATCTTCCCCTCTGCTGAGATTCAATTCATTCAACTCCGGGCATCTGAAATACGATAACTGTGATTTACAGATAAATCAGAAGAGAGTCAAGCATTTTTCAAGGGCAAACACATCTGGAAATCTCAAAATTATAAATTATTTATTTAACTGATATTGATGAATCACACAAAGTTTCAGAAATCCGAATGCGTTTGCTTTTGTATGTCATTATCCCATTGAATCATCAATCCAAACATGATAATATAAGTTGTCTGTAAGTCAGGAGGTATCTATGGGCGCAAACAACGTCATATTTTTGGAAATATTGGAATGGTTTGATGAAACCGGCAATCAGATCGCGCATCGCATCCCGGCTCAAGGCTCTGCGGAAATCAAATACGGCGCACAACTGACCGTGCGGGAAAGCCAAGCCGCGATTTTTTTCTATCAGGGCAAAGCCGTAGGCGCGTTCGGTCCGGGGCAGCATACCTTAAAGACCGCTAACATTCCCCTGCTGACCAAAATCGCAAGTATGCCGTGGGGATTCAGCAGTCCGCTTCGGGCAGAGGTATATTTTGTCAACCTCAAAATTTTTGCCAATCGCAAATGGGGAACGCGCGATCCCGTAGCATTTAAAGATTCGGAATTAGGGCTTATCCGGCTGCGCGCATTCGGCGCGTTCAATATCCGCATTTTTCAGCCGATTGTATTTGTCAACAGCCTTATCGGAACACAGAGCATTTATACGATTGACGAAGCTGAGGAATATCTGAGCGGCGTGATTGTGTCCCGATTCAATGAATATCTGGGGGAGCATCTGGATTCGATTTTCAATCTTCCGGCTCGCTATGATGAAATTTCCGAAGGACTTTGTGAGCGGCTTAAAGAAGATTTCAAGCAGTTCGGCATCGGACTGACGCAGTTATATATCAATGCCATCACGCCGCCGACAGAAGTTCAGCAGGCAATTGATGATCGCAGCAGAATCGGCGTGTTTGACGATATGAACAAGCTGTTGCAGATGAAAGCGGCAATGGCGATGGAAAAAGCGGCTGAGGCGGATAACAGTGCTATGGCAGCAGGCATCGGGCTGATACTGCCTGCGATGATGTCTCAATATGTAACTCAGGCAACGCCGACAGGAATTTCATGTCCTACGTGCAGGCACGCTGTGCCGAAAGACGCCAATTTCTGCTCTGAGTGCGGTCATCCGCTTGCAGTAATGAAGCAATGCTCATGCGGAAAAAGCCTTGCACCGGGCGTAAAATTCTGTCCTCAGTGCGGGCAAAAGAGCGAACTGTGAAAACCTCTGATTTTCTGATTCGGCATGAATGCCCTCAATGCGGTGCGCCCGCGGAGTTAGCAGAAACTGACCGGCTGTTTCAATGCGGCTATTGCAAAGTCAGATCATGTCTGGTGCAAAAAGACTTTTTCCGTTATGTTATTCCGCAGAACGCCGAAAATGAGGATATTTTTTATGTTCCTTATTGGCGATTGAAAGGCGCGGTGTTTTCCTGCTTTTCAGACGGCATTCGGGAACGATTTGCAGATCTGAGCCATCGGGCGGTGGAATCTTCTGATTTTCCGATCTCTTTGGGCTTTCGGACTCAGGCATTGAAATTGCAATTCCTATCGCCGGAAACAACCGGGCATTTTTTCAAACCGACGCTTCGGGTTGAAACAGCAATAAATTGTTTTAACGATGAATCATCAAAAAAGCCTGTTTTATATCAGGAATTTATCGGTGAAACGGTAAGTGTGATTTACGCGCCCTTTTATCTGAAAGAAGAAAAGCTTTATGACGCAGTGCTGAACAAGCCGTATCCGAGCGCTCCGGTTTGTTTTGAAAAAGAAAAGGAATCAAAACCGGATTGGCGGATTCGCTTTATTGCCGCGCTGTGTCCGAATTGCGGCTGGGATTTGCAGGGATGGCGGAATTCCTTAATGCTGCATTGTCTGAATTGCAATTGTATCTGGCATACCGGAGAACAGGGCTTGACAAAGCCGGATTTTGCAACAATACCTGCTGATTGGGAAGATGCGGCGTGGCTGCCGTTCTGGCGGATACGCGCTGATGTATCGGAAATCAGATTGGATTCGTATGCGGATCTGATCAGAGTTGCCAATTTGCCTCAAGTCGCTTCAAAACAAAATAGTGATATGCGGTTTTATTTCTGGACGCCTGCGTTCAAAGTTCAGCCTCAGAGCTTTCTGCGCTTTGCCCATAACATGACGGTGTATCAGCCGCAGGATGAATTGGCACATGAACTCCCCAAAGGCACGATTTATCCGGTAACGCTGCCGGATACTCAGGCGATTCAAAGCTTGAAGATTCATCTGGCAGGATTTATCAAGCCTAAAAAAATGCTTGAAGAAAAACTCAGAAAAATTGAGATTACTCACAGACAGTCATTATTGGTTTATGTTCCGTTTCAAAACACACACCATGAGCTGATTCAGCCGGATATTACAATGTCGGTGCATAAAAATCTTCTGGCTGCGGCAAAAAACTTGTAAAGGAGCGATTATGTTTATCGGCGCACATGCAATGATTCCGGTGGTTATTGCCACTGCGGCAGATATTGTCTGCACGGCAAAATCTCAGAAAAGGGCGTTTTCAGTATCGGATCGGTGGGTATTCGGATTCTGCGGCATTTTGCCGGATATTCTGACGCCTCACATCGGGCTTCATTCCCGGCTGACCAGTTTCAGCCATACGCTGTGGTTTGTCTTTGCTGCACTTCCTGTGCTTCTGATTTTATCCTATCTGTGGCATCGCAGACATTTTATGCGCTTTGCCTTATTCTGCTGGCTTGCTGTTACTCTGCATCTGCTTTGCGATATGATTTCCGGCGGCATAGCCCCGCTGTATCCGCTGTCAGCAAAGGTTTTCAGCTTTTATCGGATTCTTCCCAAATTTTGGATACCGTTGGATGTATTGACCATCAGTGTGTTTATGACGGAATTGGTATTGCTGAGAAAGCTTGAAACAAAGTCGGATTTGTTATATGTAGTCAGAAAAAAATATTAACATAGGAGATGGCAATGTATCGGAAGATGGCGGTGTTTATTCTGGTCTGGGCAGTGATGAGCATTTTATCCTGTGCATCGCTTCGTCAGGAGCTTATCCGAAAACCGACAGTAAGCTTTGAGCTGATGGAACTGCGCGATATGTCTTTGTTTGAAGCCACTGCGGTTTTCAAATTCAGCGTCAGCAATCCCAATCCGATGGGACTCAGTATCAGAAATATTGCCTATCATCTTAATATCAGTGATAAAAAATTCATCAAAGGCATTTCGGATAAAGATTTGAGAGTGAGGGCAGCGGGCTTGGGCAAGCTGGAATTGCCGATTACAATCAGCTATTCTGATTTGTCCGAGTCTTCTGAAAGCATTGCGGATAAGGTGGAATATGATATTTTCGGCTCCGTAGAAGTAGGTCCTTTCAGTATTCCGTATCGGGCAAGGGGGACGCTCAATCTGCCCAAATCGCCTGTATTATCGCTCAAAGCCATACGGGTAAATGAAATATCCACCACGTATGCTGCGGTGATGTTCGATCTTGAATTGGAAAACAACAATCTGTTTGCGTTTGCTGTGAAACGCTTGGAATACAGCATTTATATTGCCGGAAAAGAATTTGCATCCGGATCCGGCGAAAATATTTCCGTTCCGCTTCGTACCAAACTGAAGCTGGAGATGCCGATGAAGGTCAACTTTTTTAAGAACGGACAGTCTCTTGCGGCAATTTTGGATGAATCATCAGGGGTTTATGAAATCTCCGGAACTATGGCATTTGATGATGCAAAGGAGGGAAAAAGAAAAATTTCCTTCCGCAGAGCCGGAAGTGTGCCGATTATCAAAGCAGATCATCCCTGATGAAGCCCGTCAGTTCATACTACTGACTATCCGCAAGCAGTGCCGCACCCAATGCTCCTATAATCTGCGGATTTTCAGGAATCAGAATTTCCTGCTGCAAGACAGTTTTCAGCATAGATACCATACAGGGATTTTTCGCCACTCCGCCTGCAAAAACAAGCGAATTGCTTACGGACACCCGTTTGAGCATTCCGACTGCCCGGCGTATCACCGCATCATGAAGCCCCAGCGCGATATTTTGCCGATCTTCTCCTTTTGCCAGCAATGAGGTAACTTCGGATTCGGCAAAGACCGTACACATGCTGCTGATTTGAATACTTTTGGCAGCTTTCAACGCCTCTGTTCCGAAATCTTCAATTGTATAGCCCAACGCTTTTGCCATGATTTCAAGAAATTTGCCTGTGCCTGCGGCGCAGCGATCATTCATCTCGAATTTGATGACTTTTCCAGCACCGTTAAGCGCAATCGCTTTGGTGTCCTGCCCCCCGATGTCTAAAATGGCAGACACCTGCGGAAATATTTTTTTCGCGCCGACCGCGTAAGCTTTGATTTCCGTTACTGTCGGCGCGTCAGATTCAACCTCAAACAAATGCCGTCCATAGCCCGTTGCCATGATATGGTCATAATTCAAGCCACTTAAAATCGCTTTGGCGTTTGTCATCGGGTCAAAGCCCGAATCCGTTTGTCTGACGTCAGTAATTTCACCGTTTTCCACAACCACCAGCTTGATGCTTCGGGAGCCGATGTCAATGCCCGCATATTTCATATTAACCTAACCATATTGAATTATTTCCATTTATGAACAGGACTTGATGTTCGCAGGCTTTCATACAGCGCAATGCCGACAGCAGTGGATAAATTCAACGATCTGATTTCGGCATGAATCGGAATATGATAACGCGGATATGTTGAAAGAATCGCTTGGGGAAGCCCTTTGGTCTCTGAACCGAATACCAAAAATAATCGGCGTGATACCGGCATCTCCCAAAAAGAGTTTTCTCCCCGCTTGGCAAACAGCAGGACTTCCTGTTGCCCAGTAGCCATTTTTTCAACAAATTCATCAAAATTTTCCCAGACTGACAGCCTGACCTTATGCCAGTAATCCAGCCCAGCCCGTCTGACATGCTTATCGTCCAAAGAAAAGCCGAGCGGTTTAATCAGATGAAGATACGCGCCCGCGCCCAGACAGGTTCTGCCGATATTGCCGGTATTCCAATGCACTTCCGGCGCGACCAGAACCACATGCCGCTCAATCTTCACGACCAAAGCCGCCGTACAATTTCATCTGCCATAACGCCCGCAAAAACCGTCATTGAAATCAGGCTGTTGACATGAAAAAACGCAATGTCAATATGGCTCAGATCATTCGGATTCACCAGCCCGTGTTCAATCATATACAGCAAGCCGATAATTCCGACCGCCATCAGATAAATAATGTGCATCTCAAACACAAAAAAAATCAGTACAAAACACGCAAAAGAAAAAATATGCAGCAGCTTGGCAATGGAAAGCGCGCCCTGAATGCCGAATTTGACCGGTATGGAAAACAGCCCTTCGTTTTCATCAAATTCTTTGTCCTGACAGGAGTATAGAATATCAAATCCTGCAATATACGACATCAACGCCAATGAAAGCAGTGAAATCGGCAGTGAAAAACTCTTTGCAATGGCAATCCACGCGCCAATCGGGGCAAGCGAAATTGCAAATCCCAGATACAGATGGGAAAGCCATGTAAATCGCTTGGCATAAGAATATGACAACAAAATCGCCAGAACCGGAAATGAGAAATAAAAACAGATTTTTCCCAGCATAGCAGAAGCAAAAATAAACATGACAGAAAAAATCACGACAAACCATTTGGCAGAGGATAACGAAAGTCTGCCGGAGGGAATTTCACGCCCGGCAGTGCGCGGATTTTTAGCATCAAAGGCAATATCAACAATGCGGTTAAAGCCCATCGCAGCAGACCGTGCGCCGACCATTGCCATCAATATCCAGACCATATCCCACAGCGTAATGGGATAATATCGCTGAACCAGAATCACCGCAGATAACGCAAAAGGAAGCGCGAAAATCGTATGGCTGAATTTAATCATCCGCGCATATATTGAAATCCGTTCAAACATTATTTCTCCTATCACTTGAAAAATTTTATCTGCATGTAGCATAACTTTTTTGGCATGTCAAAACGATTCATGGCTTTGAATCAACTCCGATTCAATCTGTCCGGGCGTGATAAGTTTGCCGTTCATCTGACCGAAAAACTTAACGCTTATTCCCAGCACCCGCTCAATTTCACGCACATACTGCCCCAGATTCATTTCAATAACAAGGATGTGTTTGAAAGCTTTCGCTTTTTTCCGAATCAGCATTTCAGGAACGGGGCAAAGCGTTTTCAATATCAGCAGAGATACAGGAGTATTTTTTGCCTTTAATTCTGCAACTGCGGCTTTTGCAGCGCGGGCAGTTACGCCATAGCAGATTATCAGCGTATCTGATCCGGGTTCGATGATTTCTTCATATATCGTGAAATGCTCAATTGCGGAAAGCAATTTGCTTTTCAGCCTCTCCTGATTTCGGGAAATCACTTCCGGATCAGTGGTGATATAATTATCAGATCCGTGCGTGGAAGAGGTTTTACGCACAAGAACCTGATCGCCGATAGACGGAAAACGCCCCGCAGGCGGATTTTTGGCTATATCGAAATCAATATCCGCGCTTTCTTTGGTCATTCCGATTTCTTTGTTGGACGCAATAAACACGGGGCATCGGAATTGTTCAGCCAACTCAAACGCTTTTGCTGTGAGATGATAGCAGTCAGCTACGTTTGTCGGTGCAAAAACAATGACCGGAAGCCCGCTGCTGCTGCCCCATTGCAGAAACTGAATATCGCCATCCGCGCCGCGTGTGGCAGAGCCGGTGGAAGGTCCTAACCTCTGAACATCAACAATCACGATAGGAATTTCGCTGCCAATCGCAAACGAAATCTGTTCGCTGTACAAACTGATGCCGGGACCGGATGTGGCGGTCATGGCTTTCATTCCCGCTATTGACGCGCCTAGGCAATATCCGATGGATGCAATTTCATCTTCACCCTGAAGACAGATTCCGCCGATGGGCGGCAGCAGTTGCAGCATCGTGTTTAAAATCGTTGTCGCGGGCGTGATCGGGTATCCGGCAAAAAAGCGGCATCCCGCGCTGACCGCTCCCCACGCAATCGCTTCATTGCCATCTATCAGGCAGAGACTCATTTCTGCTCCTCTGTATCAGAATTATTCGCAGAATCAGGTGCGGATTCTTCTTTCCGAACACCGGGTAAATGCGGGCTGAGATATGCGGCTTGGCTCATTCCCATCAATGCAACCATCTCCCACGGAACTTCCCATAATTTGCTATCTGTAATGCTTTTGATAATAAACAGATAAAGCATCAGCACTGTCCAAAACAGCATCTGCGCTTTAGGAAGAGAGGTTCTTGGCATATTGGAGTCCGGATCGCCTTCACAGATAAGATTTGCCAGACTGAATTCAGGTTTTACATTACCGGGTTTATTCTTTGAGCCTGTGTAGTATTTTATACCGCCGGTTGCCAAAGAAAATCCCATGAGCGCAATCAGAGATTCGGGAATTTCAGGGACTTTCAACATAAGCAATCCGAAACCGAAGACAACGCCTCCGACAACAATCGTCCAAGCTGCCACCTGAGTTCGGGACAAAGAAAGATAACCGTCATTGCCCAAAAGTAAATCCAACGCGCTTTTGTTGGCGCGTTTTGACCATATAGCGATAACAGATACGCAAAAGCCTATAATAATAAGGATAAATATCAGAAAGGGAATATCGTTTCCGATATTTGTCGGACTTCCGACAGCCTGATGAGATTCTTCGGGATCCTCCGGATTATCCCAGATCAGAATCGGCTTTACCTGTCTCAATATTTCATAAGACTGAAATGAATATTGACGAAGACTGAACAGCAATAGCGTACCTTTGGACTCAATATTATTGACAATTTTTTTCTGATTTCTGGCAATCACCTGAGGGAGTAATTTTCCATCTTCGCTTTTTTTCTTTAATGCAAACAAGGGGGTGTTTATCAAGATCAATTTCGGATTCATGGATTTGCTGATATCCTGATTGATAAACACCTCAAAAGGCTCAGATAGGAACTGACCTTCGGGAATAGTCATCTGAATGCCGTCTTCTTCATCTTGCGGCGGTTTATTTCCCGTCTGAGATTCATCAGCATATCCTGTTGATATAAAAACAAAAGACAAAATAATGACAAATAATCTGGACATGAAAAGCCTCCATGCGGATAAGTGTTGATAGTGATTTTCAGATTTTTATTCTGAGAGTTGCAAAAGGAACCTGAATCGGATATAATCAAAAACGATGCTGATTTCAAGTTATTTTAAATTTTGCCCTTTTTGCGGAAATCTGCTATTATTTCGACATGAAAAAATCTTGAGAAATATCTTGAATCAATTCAACAGGAAAGGAGATCATCAGAATCATGAGTAAATCCGAACAGAATTTGAAAGATGCGTTTGCCGGGGAATCTCAGGCGAATCGGAAATATCTTGCCTTTGCCAAGCAGGCGGACAAGGAAGGATATAAGCAGGCAGCAAGACTTTTCAGAGCCGCAGCCGAAGCCGAGACCATTCATGCCCACTCTCATCTCAATGCCTTGAACGGGGTAAAAAGCACGGCGGAAAATCTGAAAGCGGCAGTTGAGGGAGAGACGTATGAATTTAAATCCATGTATCCGGGCATGATTGAAGCTGCCAAAGCCGAAGGCAACAAAGCCGCAGAACGCAGTTTCAATGTTGCCAATGAAGTGGAAAAAGTTCATGCCGCGCTGTATCAGAACGCCTTGGATAATCTGAGCAATCTGAAGGAAACAGAGATTTATGTCTGTTCAATCTGCGGCTATACCTGCGAAAGCGCACCGCCGGAAAGCTGCCCGGTCTGCAAAGCCAAATCCAAAGCTTTTTTCAAGGTAGATTGACATGAAGAATCGAACACTCTTTTGGCTGGTGACAGCAGCAGGCATTATGCTGTATGGCATGATGACGCCAATAGCACCGGTGTTTGCCACAGATCAGGCAATCGCGGCTCAGGTGGAAGCGCCTCAGGAGCAGCCGGTTCAGCCTTCGGAAGCCAATCCCAGATATGAGCCGGAACAGATAGCAGAGCCGGAACAGATGACTCCGCCGCCTCAGATCGAAGAGCAGGCTGACGAACCGGATGAAATTGAACAGGTTGCGCCGCCGTTAAATCAATAGTTTTACGATACAGCAGCCGAAATACTCCTTGTCTTTATGGGGCGGGGAGTATTATTTTTTTTATTGCAAATCTTTAAGCGATTTGCTACATAAATCAGATCTGTAAAATTCGCACGTTCCCGGACCTGATTCCCGGTGCTTTCTTAAAGAGAGTCGGAATCGGGGCTGAAGGGATCGGCGGAAGAACCCAAAGGAGAAAAACGAATGGCGTATGTTACGATGAAAGAACTCCTCGAAGCCGGAGTTCATTTCGGTCATCAGACCAAGCGATGGAATCCCAAGATGAAACAATATATCTTCGGGGCAAGAAACGGAATTTACATTATTGACCTTCAGAAAACCGTCCGCATGTTCAAAACCGCGTATGATTTTGTAGCCGAGACGGTGGCTGCCGGAAATTCGGTGCTGTTTGTCGGCACCAAAAAACAGGCAAGGGATTCGATTATCGAAGAATCTAATCGCTGCGAAATGTTTTTTGTCAATAATCGCTGGCTGGGCGGAATGCTCACCAATTTCCGTACCATCAAACAGAGCATTGACCGTCTGAATTATCTCAATGCCATTGAAAACGACCAGACCATCAACCTGTTCCCCAAAAAAGAGCGATTGCAGCTTGGTAAAGAGCGCGTAAAATTAGACATCAACCTTGGCGGCATCCGGGAGATGGATCAACTGCCCGGCGCAATATTTATCGTGGATCCCAAAAATGAAACCATTGCGGTCAAAGAAGGCAGACGTTTGGGCATTCCGATAGTGGCTATCGTGGATACGAACTGCGATCCGGACGAAGTGGATTATGCGGTTCCGGGCAATGACGATGCGATTCGTTCTATTCGGCTGCTGACCTCCAAAATTGCAGACGCGTGTATTGAAGGCAGACAGAAATATGCTGAAAGACTTCAGGCGGATGCGGATAAAGACCTTGATACGAGCGAAGGTGAAATCGTAACATTGGGCGCGGATACCAAGCCAGCCTCAAGAAAGGTTATTTCAAGAGGCGATGGTCCTGTGGTGGAAGTCATCAAGCGCGGCGCGGCTGCCGAATTTGAAAACAGAGTTCAGGAATAGGAGATAATCATGGCGAATATCAGTGCAACGATGGTCAAAGAGCTTCGGGAAAAAACCGGAGCTGGCATGATGGATTGCAAAGAAGCGCTGGCAGCCTGCGGCGCGGATATGGATAAAGCAACTGATTTTTTGAGAAAAAAAGGACTGGCAACCGCACAGAAACGCTCCGGCAGAGCGATGTCTCAGGGTATTATTGAGTCCTATATTCATTTCGGCGGTAAAATCGGCGTGATGATTGAAGTAAATTGTGAGACCGATTTTGTGGCAAAAACCGATGATTTCAAAGAATTTGCCCGAAATGTGGCTATGCACATTGCCGCTACCTCGCCGTGGGGAATTGTGCCGGAAGATGTGCCGCAGGATGTGATTGAACGGGAAAAAGCAATTTACAAGGAACAGGCATTGGAAAGCGGCAAGCCTGAGAAAATGCTGGATAAAATCATAGAAGGCAAGCTGTCCAAATTTTATAAGGATTTCTGCCTGATGAATCAGCAGTATGTCAAAGACCCGAACAAAAGCATTGCGGATTATCTCAACGAAGTGATTGCCAAAACCGGCGAAAATATCACGATTCGGCGATTTGCCCGGTATCAGGTGGGAGTATAAGGCTTGACAAAGTATAAACGGATACTTTTGAAGTTAAGCGGCGAAGCTCTGATGGGAAGTCAGGGCTTCGGTATCAGCCCGGACATGATTAAATATGTTGCAGATGAGGTGAAATCCGTTGTCGAATTGGGCATTCAGGTGGCGATAGTGGTCGGCGGCGGCAATATTTTCAGAGGCATTGCGGCAAGCTCGTTTGGCATGGATCGCACATCTGCGGATCACATGGGAATGCTGGCAACGGTGATTAACAGCATTGCGCTTCAGGATGCAATGGAAAAAAGAGGAATGCAGACAAGGGTTCAAAGTGCGATTTCCATGCACGAAGTCGCCGAACCTTATATTCTGCGCCGGGCTGTGCGTCATCTTGAAAAAGGGCGGGTGGTGATTTTTGCTGCCGGGACAGGAAGTCCGTATTTTACAACCGATACGGCGGCGGTGCTGAGGGCGCAGGAAATTCACGCCGAGCTTCTGCTCAAAGCCACCAAAGTGGACGGGCTGTATGATTGTGATCCGGTCAAAAACAAAGACGCCAAATTTTTGAGACATATCAGCTATATGGAAGCCATTGAAAAAAAGCTTCGGGTCATGGATATGACGGCAATTTCGCTGGCAATGGATAACAATCTTCCGCTTGTGATCTTTAATTTAAGTGGTCAGGGTGATTTGAAACGCCTGATGTGCGGGGAAGAT
>DYRC01000341.1 GCA_020718925.1 Desulfonema limicola | reverse complement strand
CGCCCTTTTATCAGCCGCATCATTTCACTGACCGACAGATGCGGCGGATACGTCACACAGAGACGGACATGATCTCTGCTGACTCTCCCCTGTATGATCTGAATACCGTCCGCATCACAAACCTGGAGAATCAGATCACGGATGCGTGTCCCGATACTTCGTAATCCATACCGGATGGACTTTTAAGTCATGTACTGTATGTGAACCTTTCTGATATGCTCTCATACCTGACCATATACTGAAAGAAGTCCGTAGTTTTTACTAACGGATTGAGACAATAAAAAGGGGATTCGTATCCTGAAAGCGGCAGACTTTATATCTCAAGTAGGTATGAATGCCTGAAAAGAAGGATGTAGGGATTTTTTTATCCTTCAATCCGTCATCATCCTTGCATCCTGATTCAGATCATAAAAAGGAGGTCAGACATGATTTCAACAAAAGAATACATGACAAAAATCATTGAAGAACAGCCGGATGACAGTTCTTATGAGGAGATTCTGCGTGAACTTGCTTTTGCCCGGATGATCAGCGATGATGAAATGAAGAAGAGAATCAAGTCATGGCAGACATAAACCGGACATCCGAAGCCGAACAATGGCTTAAAAATATTTACGATTATATTGCACAGGACAATCCGACAGCAGCGGCGCGTGTTGTTGATGGGATTTACAAAAAATCACAACTGCTTCGGGATTTTCATGAAATAGGAAGACCTGATAACAACATTGACATTTTGGGTGTGTTTCACGGCGCTATGAATATGGAGCGTTATCTTTTCGGATAAAAATCACAATGTTTATATCATTACCGCTTATATTCCCGATTCGGATCATTTTGAGAGTGATTTGAAAACAAGGAGAGTACAATGAAAAATTTTTGCCCATATTGCAAAGGCAGGATGGAAGAAGGCTTGATATGTCGAAGAGGAAGGATTATCTTCAGTGTAAAAAATTGATGATAACTGAATTTCAAGCCCTCTGGGATTGTGAAAATTTCAGAGGGGCTTTAATTGGGAAAGGAGTGTAAAAAAACAAGATATGGCAGATGAGAAACAACTAGTCCGTTTCAAAGGACTGACGTCGGCTGAAGTTGAAGAAAGCCGCAGAACCCATGGCGCAAACATTTTAACCCCGCCGGAAAGAGAACCCTGGTGGAAGCTTTTTTTGGAGAAATTCGATGACCCGGTGATCAGAATCCTGATCATTGCGGCTGTGATTGCGATTGTGGTCGGCGTGATTGACGGCAAATACGCAGAAGGCGTAGGCATTATCCTTGCTGTTCTGCTTGCCACCACCCTTGCATTTCTGAACGAATACAAGGCAGGCAAAGAATTTGACATTCTGAATCAGGTCAATGACGAAGTGCCGATCAAAGTCCTCCGGGATGGCAATTTTACCACCATTGCCAAAAAAGATTTGGTAGTCAACGATATTGTTCTGCTTGAAATCGGCGAAGAAATCCCCGCAGACGGCGAGGTTTTGGAAGCGGTTTCATTTCAGGTCAATCAATCGCGGCTTACGGGCGAATCCGTGCCTGTCCGCAAAATGACTACGGAAGAGCTTGCAAAAGAATCTGTTGACGAAGGAGCCTATACCCGAAACATGCTCTATCGCGGTACCACCGTTGCTGACGGTCATGGCGTGATGCGGGTTACGGCAGTCGGCGATGCGTCTGAGTTGGGCAAAACTGCGCGGGCGGCGGCAGAGGAAACTGAAGAAGAAACGCCGCTCAATATGCAGTTGGAAGGATTGAGCAAACTGATCGGTATTGTCGGTTTTTCCATTGCCGCGCTGATTTATATTGCGTTGGTCTTTCAGGATATTATTACCGAAGAATTGATATTAAGTTCCGAGCAGTGGTATTTTGTTGCGGTGCTGCATGTCAGTGCCATTGTTGCATTGGTCAGAGTCTGGCTGCCGGTGATTTATGACGGTTTTGAATTTGCCGGAAAAGAAGCGGCTCCGCCGGAATGGCTTGAAAATGACAGCTTCGGCGGATGGCTTAAAACAGCCGGGATCGGCGCGGTCATTTTTGCCGGAGGAATGATTCTCGGCGTTACGCTTGGGTGGGTGTCAGATACGCCTTCAGATTGGCTGCCTTCGGATGTCGGGCGCAACTTTTTGGAATATTTCATGATTTCCGTAACCATCATTGTTGTTGCCGTACCTGAAGGATTGGCGATGAGTGTTACGTTAAGCCTTGCGTACAGCATGAGAAAAATGATGGCGGCAAACAATCTGGTGCGCCGGATGCACGCGTGTGAGACCATCGGCGCGGCTACGGTGATCTGCTCTGATAAAACCGGAACCCTGACCATGAATGAAATGCGGGTCAGCGACATGAATTTTCCGTTCACCAAAGGCGCGTCTGATGTTGATCCGCTGATTGTCGAAAGCATCTGTGCCAACACCACTGCCAATTTGGATAAAACCGGCGAGTCGCCTGTGGCTTTGGGCAATCCGACCGAAGGCGCTCTCTTGTTATGGTTGGATAAACACGGCGTTGATTACTCAGCAAAACGCGCTGAATTTCCGATTACCCGCCAATGGACATTTTCAACCGAGCGCAAATATATGGGAACGCTCGGAACTTCGCCCATCAGCGGTAAATCGCTTCTTCATGCCAAAGGCGGTCCGGAAATTATTATGGCGCGGTGTTCAAAGATTCTGCTGCCCGCTGACCTAACCCCCCGCCCCCCTTCCCTGAAAGGGAATGGGGAGTCCGCCCCTCTCCGTTCCGGGGAGGGGATGGGGGTGGGGTCACCGCTGACCGCCGAAATAAAGACCAAAATCGAAGCCGAACTGAAAGCATATCAGGCGCGGGGCATGAGAACCCTCGGCGTTTCTTACTGCGAGATTGCCAAATATGACAAGGATGCGGATATTAACGATATTGCCAAAGACATGACTTGGCTCGGCTGCGTGGCAATTGCGGATCCGGTGCGTCCTGAAGTGCCGAATGCGATCCGCGAGTGCCGGGATGCCGGAATCATGGTCAAAATTGTTACCGGAGACAATCCTGAAACCGCAATGGAAATCGCCCGCCAAATCAATCTTTGGGAAGAAGGCGATGGACGCGAGCAGTACATGACCGGCGGAGAATTTGAAAAATTGACAGAGGAAGAAGCAGAACAGGCTGTTCTCAAGCTCAAAGTTCTCTCCAGAGCGCGTCCTTTGGATAAAATGAGATTGGTGAAACTGCTTCAGAAACAGAAACAGGTCGTGGCAGTTACCGGCGATGGCACAAATGACGCGCCCGCACTCAATTATGCCAACGTGGGCTTGGCGATGGGCAAAACCGGCACATCGGTTGCCAAAGAAGCCAGCGATATTATTCTGCTGGATGACTCTTTCCAAAGCATTGTCAACGGCGTGATGTGGGGGCGGTCTTTGTATGAAAACATTCAGAGATTTATTCTCTTTCAGCTTACGATTAACGTGGCAGCTTTGGGTATTGCGCTGCTGGGTCCCTTTATCGGCGTAAAAATTCCGCTCACTGTGCCGCAGATGCTTTGGGTGAATCTGATTATGGATACCTTTGCGGCATTGGCGCTTGCTACGGAGCCGCCTCATCATGCGGTGATGAAACGCCCGCCGCGCAGTCCGTCAGCATTTATTGTTACGCCGACTATGGCAAAAAATATTCTGGCGACCGGACTTTTCTTTATTGCCCTGCTGGTCGGAATCCTGCTTTTTATTCAGGATGGGGAAGAAGTCAGTACTTATAATCTTACCGTGTTTTTCAGCATATTTGTCATGCTTCAGTTTTGGAATATGTTCAATGCCAAATGTCTGGGCTTATCGCATTCGGCATTTCGCAAGATTGGCGAAAACAAAGGATTTGTTACTATGGCTATAGCCATTATCATCGGACAGATTCTGATTGTGCAGTTCGGCGGAACAATTTTCAGAACAGAGCCGTTATCTTTGAATGATTGGCTGATGATTATCGGCGGAACATCGTTGGTGCTGTGGGTAGGTGAATTGGTGCGGGCTATCAGGCGGAGACGCTCGGCATAACCGCATTGACATAAATGTCAGCCGTTCATCTGCTTGGTGGGCGGCTGATATTTTTTTAATATTTTGAATTTATGTTTGTTTTGCACTGATTGCCGGAATCGGCGGTGAATAGCCCCGACATCATTTGAAAAAGTCGTTTTGCATTGACAGGCTGTTCTCTTTGACTTATTTCTTAGTAAATAGCATTGCATTCTGCAAAGGATAAAAAAAATGACGCCCGAAGAAAAAGAACGG